>OMZC01000036.1 GCA_900315395.1 uncultured Gammaproteobacteria bacterium | reverse complement strand
TAATGTTGATTTTGTACAGAACAAGTTAGGACCATTATTACGTTCTTTCGTATCAGTAAGAGATACAGCTACCAAAGCTCCTTACGAGAACTACTACCACGGATTCTTGAACGGGATCTTTACTAACTGTAAAGATAATCTAGGTGAATATCACTCTAACTACGAATCAGGTGAGGGCTATCCTGATATTCTCTTTAAAGATATTGACTGTAGAAAAGTTGCAATCATTGAGATTAAATCAGCGCCTATAGGATCTGATATTGAAACTTTAAGTGAGAAGGCTATATCTCAGATTGAAGATAAGAAATACGCAGAGCCTTTAATGACTAATAAAACTGTTAAAAGCATCTATGGCTATGGTATTACCTTTGCTGGAAAGAACTGCGCTGTTAGTGTAAAAAAACTGAAGTAACCACTTTGAAGATACATTCTTTTGCTACTACCATATTAAAGTAGTAGCAAATTCTACTGAGTGTTTCTATATTTCAGATCTACTAAAACTTTTCAGTCTCAAAGATCTATCCTACAACTGCTTTAAAAACTCTCTTCCAAGCTTATTTATACCTTTGTTTATAACAATTTCTAAGTCATACATAGTTGGATTTAGAGAAGGCTCTATTTCTAATTTTTTACAGGTATCCTTGTAAAAGGCTTTTTGCTTTTCATTTAAAGGTGTAACTGATCTCTTATAAAACCAGTAATAGCCTTGAACAGGCATTAAAAGTAAAAACAAAACACACGCAATTGTCACTGGAAAATTTGAGCCAATAGCAAACAAGAATGGAACTCCTTTAAAGCCACCGCCTAAATAAAAGCCCCAGAAAAAGATAAAGACAATAAATGGAGGCAAGATCTTATTACCTAAAAGCAATGCTCTTTTAACGCGGTTTTCTTTGAAAACTGGATTTAACAATGGTTCTAATGGCCACTTTTTCATATAGTCAATACCGCGATTAAGATTGCTAAAAATAATCATATTCTGCTCCACATCTAAACTGCACATACTATACAAAACACCGTTCAACAGTGCAAATTACAATCTTAATTTAGGTTCATAAACTACCTTTATAAATAAGCTCGTTTGGTATTCTATCGCCTGTCTGTGAGTTTGCTAATCATAGATATGTTATAATTTTGTCTATTACAAAAGGATAGAGTCTACCCTTTCGTAAACGATTTCTTATTTTTATTGTAAGCATTTTGGAGATTGAAGTGACTCGTAATGTAATGCTTGTACCAGTAGCAAAGACTTCTGGTATTTATACTGCATCTTTAGGTTTAGTTCAGGCTTTAAATAACAATGGTGTTAAAGCTGCCCTATTTTCACCTTTTGCTAGCTGCTCAAAGACTGAGTGCAACGACAAGAGCTTAAACAAGTTCTGCGCTGCTAAAAAGATTGCTAATGGCAATAGATCAGATGTTCTAGAAAAGATTGTTGCAAACTACAACCTATTAAAGAACAGCGGTAACTACGATGTAATCGTAATCGAAGGCGTTACAGACACTCCTTTTGATAAGGATGAGATGAATGCTGATGTTTGCCACGCATTTGATGCTTCAATTGTTCCTGTAGTTCAGTGCGATTGCAAGTGCGCAAAGAGCGCTTTAGCTGCTACCTTACAGTATTTTGGTAACGCAGGTAAGAACAAAGTTTTAGGCAACATCTTAATTAACCCTGTAGCTCCTAAAGACGCTGCTGGCAATAAGAAGCTAGTTCTATCAGGTTGCGGTCACTGCTCATGCAGCAATGATTCATCATGCAAGGTTGAAGAGCCTGCATTAAAGGATTTCATTGCAACTGTAAACTATGACAAGTTCTACTATGCTCCACGTGCTAAAGATATCGCTGAATACTTAGATACTAAAGTAGCATCAGGTGATGAAAATGCTCGTGTATTTAAAGTTACCCTGTCAAATGCCAAAGCAAATGACAAGATGGTTTTAGTAACTGACGAGTTACCAGCATCAACTACTGCAAAGGTTGTAATTCTAACTGACGGAACCTCAGGTTCAGTTGCAGGAGCTACTGTAATTGAGACTGCTAAGTCATCATGGGCTGTTGCTCAGGCTTTATCAGATCTTGTACCACAGTTACGTGAGGATGATGCTGAGCAGGTAAACTATATCAAAGAAAATGCTGCTAAAGACTTTGATAAGAAAGCTCTTGAGACCTTATCACAGTTTGCAGTTTCACAAACTCCTTTAATGAGCCCTGCAGCTTTCCGTTACAAGTTAACCGAGTTAGCTCGTGCAGCTCACAAGAAGATCGCTCTACCTGAGGGTGATGAGCCACGTACAGTATGCGCTGCAGCAAAGGTTGCTGAACAGAACATCGCTGTTCCTGTATTATTTGGTAACAAAGATAAGATTTTAGCTGTTGCTAAAGAGCAGGGCGTAACCTTAGGCGATAACGTTGA
Organism: uncultured Gammaproteobacteria bacterium; assembly: GCA_900315395.1. Classification (GTDB taxonomy): domain Bacteria; phylum Pseudomonadota; class Gammaproteobacteria; order Enterobacterales; family Succinivibrionaceae; genus Succinivibrio. Next base: position 5,510 of record OMZC01000036.1, on the reverse strand, counting down.
ATTCGTTGATCCTGATGCAGTTCGTCAGAACTATGTTGATAGATTAGTTGAGTTACGTAAAGCTAAAGGCATGACTCCAGAAACCGCTCTTGAGATGTTAAAGGATAACGTAGCTCTAGCTACCATGATGATTGAGCGTAACGAGTTAGACGGCTTAGTATCAGGTGCTGTTCACACCACCGCTAATACCATCAGACCTCCTCTACAGATCATCAAGACAGCTCCTGGTGCAAAGCTAGTTTCAGCTATCTTCTTCATGTTAATGCCAGAGCAGGTTTATGTTTACGGTGACTGCGCTCTAAACATTGATCCTGATGCAGAGCAATTATCAGAGATTGCTATTCAGTCAGCAGATACCGCTAAAGCTTTTGGTATCGATCCTAAGGTTGCAATGGTTACCTACTCAACCATGAACTCAGGTAAAGGTGCTGATGTTGATTTAATGAAGGCTGCAACTGAATTAGTTCGTCAGAAGCGTCCTGATATCGCTGTTGATGGTCCTCTACAGTACGATGCTGCTGTAATGCCAAACGTTGCAGCTCAGAAGGCTCCTAACTCACCTGTTGCAGGTAAGGCTACTGTATTTATCTTCCCAAGTCTGTCAACCGGTAACACTGTTTACAAGGCTGTACAGCGTTCAGCAGGTCTAGTATCAATTGGACCTATGTTACAGGGTATGAAGAAGCCAGTTAACGATCTGTCACGTGGTGCTTTAATTGATGATATCATCTACACCATCGCTGTAACTGCTATTCAGGCAGCTCAGATTAAGTAATCTGACTTTAAAATAAACATTGAAGGCAGCGCACTGCGCTGCCTTTTTTTATCTAGGATCATTATGAAAATTCTTGTATGTGGCGGTAGTGGCTTTATTGGAAGAGCTTTGTGTAGAAATTTAATAGCGCAAAATCACCAAGTATTTATCTATACCCATAGTGCAAACATAAAAACAATATTCAAAACATCAGCTTTCTTAAAAAAGACATTTCGTTCAACAAATTTTGGAGTCATCAGTCTATACAATGATTTTCCAAATGTCGATGTCATCATCAATCTATCGGGAGAGTCTATTGCCAAAAAGAAATTAACTAAAGATAGATTAGATGAAATCTTACAATCAAGAATCGATACCATCGAACTCTTATTGGATGAGTACAGATTACGCGCTCCTAAGCTCTTTATTCAGGCAAGTGCAACTGGAATTTATAAAGATAATGTTACCTGCGATGAAACTGGTGAGTTAGGAGAGTCTGACTACGCTCGTATCTGTAAAGTTATAGAAGATAAAGCCCTGTCTTTAGCTAAAAATTCAACCTTCCGCTACTCTAAGATTTGCCTTGCTAGGATCGGTGTGGTTGTAGGTTTTGGTGGAGGTCTGAGCCAGAACTTAAGATTTTTACCCAAAACTCACTTTATGCCAGGTGACAACACCATACCTTACATTCTTCTAAATGACATCGTATCTGCTTTTAACCTTATCATAAACAAAAAGCTCTCAGGTCCTGTAAATCTGTGTTCTGATGATTATGTAACTTTAAATAAGCTAATCTCACTGTGTAAACCTCACTGCCCTATTGCTATCCCCTGCCCTAGAAAGTTATTAAAACTAGACAAAAGAGGCGAACTCTTACTTGCAGATCAGAAAATTGAGCCAAAGGTTTTATTAGAAAACGGTTTTACTTTTACTAAAATCAAGTAATTTTGCAACCGTTTACGTAATATTTAATAACTTTAAATATCAAATAGTTATCTTTATATAAGTTAACAAATTTTAAAATATTTTGCGCAGATCAAATTTCTTTAAAAATATTTACCTATAATAAATACAGTTTCATTTTCTAAAGGTGCATTTATAAATGCATTCTGTTGAATTTTTCGGAGTTTTCATATGTTAGAAGATCTAAAAAAGGCTGTATGCAAAGCAAATCTTGATCTGCCAAAACATGGTCTAGTTACTTTTACCTGGGGCAACGTATCTGGTATCGATAGAGAAAAAGGATTAGTTGTAATTAAACCTTCAGGAGTTGACTATGAAACAATGAAACCTGAGGATATGGTTGTAGTTGATCTTAAGACCGGTAAGAAGGTTGAAGGAGATCTTAACCCATCAACAGATACACCTACTCACCTTGAGTTGTATCGTGCATCCGAGAAAATTAACGGTGTAGTTCACACCCACTCAAGAAACGCTACTTCATTTGCGCAAGCTGGTATCGATATTCCAGCTTTAGGTACCACAGGTGCTGACTACTTCTATGGTCCTATTCCTTGCACTCGTCAGATGACCAAAGAGGAAATTGAAGGTGAGTATGAGTTAGAGACAGGTAAAGTTATTATCGAGACCTTTAAAAAGCGTGGTATCAAGCTTGAGGATGTTCCAGCTTGCCTGTGCTACTCACATGGTCCTTTTACCTGGGGTACTTCTCCTGACAACGCTGTATATAACGCTGTGGTTCTAGAAGAGGTTGCTTACATGGCATACCATGCACTAACTCTGTGCCCACAGTTAAAGCCAATGCAGCAAGAGCTTTTAGATAAACACTATCTAAGAAAGCACGGAGCACATGCTTACTATGGTCAGGCCAAAAAGAGATAGTTTTTAAATTCTGATGCGTCATTTTTGACTTTAAGGCCTGACATTGTCAGGCCCTTTTTATGTCCTTTTCTGTTTAATCTAAACCTTTACCTTAAGCCCTTTTAAATGAGCAAAGTACTTTTTAGTCTCCTCAACAATATCCTTTCTTAATAAGAACAGAGCAATAAGGTTAGGCAGAGCCATCAGACCATTTAGAATATCAGCTAAGATCCATACTAGATCTAAGGTCATGAAGGCAGCTGATGCCACAATTAGGATATAGATGAATCTGTAAACGTAGATTACCTTGGTACCAAAGAGGTATACCACACAGGATTCAGCATAGTAGTTCCAACCAATTACAGTGGTAAAAGCAAACAGTAACAGACCAAGGTTTACCATGTAAATACCCCATGAATCACCTAATGTCTGTCTAAATGCCTCAGAGGTAATTGCAGCACCATCAAGATCACCTGACCAGGTGTTAGTAAGCACAATGGTAAGACCTGTTAACATACAAATGATGATGGTATCAAAGAAGGTACCGGTCATATTAACTAACCCCTGCTCTGCAGGGAATTTAGTCTTAGCTGAAGCTGCAGCAATTGGCGCTGAACCTAAACCTGCCTCATTTGAGAACATACCACGAGCAACACCAAAACGCATTGCCATTAAAATACCAATACCAGTTGCAGCGCCGACACCTGCATCAAAGTTAAAAGCACTCTTTACAATGAGTACTACATCACTAGGTAAGTTCTCGATATTAACTAAGATCACGAACAGACAGCCTACAATGTAGAAAACTGCCATTAAAGGAATTAACTTGGTACTTACTCTTGAGATTGAGTTCAAACCACCTACAGTTACCATACCTACTAAGGCTGAAATGATGGCACAGGAAGCTAATGGAGACATGCCAAACATAATTCTGTTAGCATCTACCATAGAGTTTACCTGACAGTAGGTACCAATACCAAAGCAACCAGCACCTACAGTAAGTAGAGCAAAGAGAGCTGCTAAACTCTTACAGTGAAGTCCATTTTTGATGTAATACATAGGACCACCTCTGTATCTGCCCTTTTCATCGACTTCTCTGTATTTAACTGCTAACAGACATTCTGAGTACTTTGTAGCCATACCAAAAAAAGCAGCTACAAACATCCAAAATAAAGCACCAGGACCGCCCATATGCACAGCTGTGGCTACACCTACAATGTTACCTGTACCAATAGTACTTGCAAGCGCTGTACATAAAGCTGCAAAGCCTGAGATATCACCTGCTTTACCAGTGTCATCTGCATTGGCTTTTGATGAGAACACCAGCTTTAATGACAGGATCAAATTTGATACCTGAATTAAGCGTAACTTTACTGTCAGCATGATGCCTACAGCAATAAGAGCAATCAGCAACGGTGCGCCCCAGATAAGGCCGTCGACTTTGTCTAAGATCTGAGATAGAGCTTCCATATGATCATTCCTTATGCAATGAATATGGACTCATAATAAAACAGAAATTTGTACCTTAGATTAAACTTACTTTTTTGGAGCACAAATAGAGCCTTTTGCTCAAAATTGATCAGAGAAAAATCGATGTGACCTAGATTTAAAAGATAGTGATAGAAATCTTTAAAAACAGGTAAAAGAATGGCACTGAAAACAGAGAGGATAAAGGTTCTCAGTGCCGATACGGAGTTTACTCAAAATGAGTTTTAACTTTGATTACGGTGTCTACAATGTAATCCTCAGGCTGAGTGCCAATCTTATTGAGGTAATCATGTAACTTCTTAATTACCTGATAGCCCTGTACTACAGGAGACTGACAGATTACAAAGTCGATAATATCGTTCTTTACTAGCTCTTTGGTGGTATAAATCTCATCACAGGCAACTACAAAACGCTGATGAGCAGCATCAGCAATAATAGCGGCACCTAAACCACTTACACCTGAGCCAGTTGCCATGTAAACGACGTTAATCTCAGGATGAGCTAAGAAAGCTTTCATAGTAACCTGCTGAGTTACGATGTCCTGATCTTTACCTTCGATTACATCAACAATTTCAAAATCACTGCGTCTTGCTTTTAATTCGGAAACAAAGCCTTCAACTCTGGTCTTATGACCTAAGTGCTCTTTGTAACCTACAACTACTAAGATCTTTAATGGAGTGTTCTGACGGCACTTATCTACCATAGTAGCTGCAACTCGACCTGACTTTAAGTAATCAGGGCCTACAAAGCACAGTCTCTTTGAACCTGGCAGATCATTATTTAATAGAACTACTGGATAACCTTTTTCAGTTAACTCATCAATCTTTTTTCTGATTAAATCTGATTCAACTGAGCACAGTACAAAAGCCTTACAACCTGATTTTTCAAGTTCATCGATAGCTTCGATCTGCTTGTTTACATCCCAGCCTTCCTGTTCTTTTAAAACAATATCAATACCAAGATCTTTAAATTCTCTTAAAGCCTGATCGATACCTTTCTTTAAATCATCAAAGAAAGGAGAATTGATGCTAGGAATTGTAATACCTACATAGTTAATGCTCTTTTGAGCTGATAGAGCACGACCTGCTCTGTTTGGAATATAGCCCAATTCCTGTGCTAACTGACGGATCCTTTCAGAGGTTTTTGCGCTAACTTCATTCTTGTCATTGAGCGCACGAGATACTGTTCCTATGGAAACTCCAGAAGCTTTAGCTAAATCTTTTAAGGTTACGCTCATTTGATCCCTCATCGAAAATTACGTAAACGATTACATTACTTGTTACATTATCGGTCAATTTTACAATAAAATGTACTTTTTTACCGCATATTTGCAAGTCCCTTAACAAATTTAATGCAACATTTACGTTTTATTGTGCCTTTGCATTTGTTTTTTATGGCGACAACACGCATAGATCGCGATCACAATGATGTTGTAGCCAGTGTTTAA
>OMZC01000075.1 GCA_900315395.1 uncultured Gammaproteobacteria bacterium | reverse complement strand
AAACCGCATTGTTATCTGCATTTTGAATTAAATTCCAAATGCAAAAGTTGAGTTACTTAAGGCTTTTGATTATTACAAAAGTAATAAAACTGTCAGTTTCTGGATTTTACAGAGTAAACGGTGGATATGTGGTTGAAAAAGGTTCAGAAGCATATCAAAGCATTATCACTGCTTTTGATGTTTACTATGAACTGTTAAATGAGTGTAAGACTTTTGATAATCTGTCAACTCAAGGTTTTAGACAACTTTACTCGATTTTTCAAGATTCTCTAACTAGGCGCTTGATAGATAAAGAAAGCCTTAGTGAGGTATCTGACGACAGTAATTTTAAGTATCCTAAAAAGTCGTTTTTCTTTGAAATGGCTGATTCAAACTTTTATGTACAAGGTGCTTATAAAAGATCATGCATTTGGAGAGAACTTTATAAAAAAGGTAAGGTTAAATTTGTTTATGGGTATATCATTGCCATCAATCAAGAAATTTCAGGCTCAGAATACTCTATAGTTGGTGAGTATAAAGACGATTATGTTGCCGATATACTAAAGCAAAATAACCTTGAGTTTACTGATAAAGCAAAAAGCTCTGTAACTTCATTTAAAGTCATATAGAAGATGATGATAAATGCTTAATCGATAAGCTCTCAGTCAAACGTGATGCTTTTAGTAAGTATCGAGAAGAACTAACTCTTAAAAATACAAAGAAGAGAGCACAGTCAAAGAAGAAAGAGAAGACTGCTGTAAACAAAGAAATAGCAGCATTACAAAAAGTAATAAATGAAACTGATACCAGTGATAGTGATCTTGATGAATACTGGTTGTATTAATAGGTGTTTATCTCAGATGAGGTTAAATCAGAGAATATCATTTAATGAAAGTTGCATGCAAAGAACTTAGCAAACAGATCATTAACAAACAGATCAATTGACAATCCAATTTAGCAATACGGAATTAAATCGTGAAAAAAATATTAGTTCATGTTCATATCTTTTATGAAAATTTATACCCAGAGTTAAAAGCATGTCTTTTAAATTTAAAAGACTATAAATGTGATTTTATTTTTACTTTTGTAAAAGAGAATAAAGAACTTGAATCTGACATCAAATCAACTTTTAAAAATGCCAAAGTTGAAATTGTTAAGAATCTTGGTTTTGATCTTGGTCCTTTTGTTCATGTTCTAAATGAAGTAAATCTTGGCGATTACAGCTATGTGATAAAACTCCATACCAAAAGAGATATCCCTCTCAAAGGTAAAAAAGACTGGTATACAGGTTCAGGATGGAGAGATGCTCTTTTGAAATTTATCAAAAACAAGGATGTTTTTGATAAGGTAATTGAAAGACTAGAAAAAAATCCAAAAGTTGGTATGCATGGACCAAACATCTGTACTTTTAATAAAAAGACAGATGATCATTTCTCTTATAAACAGGCATTAGCCTATTTTAAAGAGAAAAATCTACCTCTATGCAACTATAAGTTTGTAGCTGGAACCATGTTTATGACAAGAGCAGATCTTTTAGAGCAAATAAAAAAACTTAATCTTACTCAAGATGATTTTGAAAGCCCTGATCTAAGTCACGAGGGGTGCCAGATGGCTCATATCTTTGAGAGATTATGTGGTTTTGCGGTTATCAGCCAAGGTTACATGATAGTCGACTGTACCTACGGTATTACTTACTCAAGAATTTTATATCTTCTATTAAATTTAAAGAAATTTATAATGTCATCACTGATTACGGTAAGAGTGACCAAGAAGAACAAACTTCTAATTAAAGTCTTAAGGATCCCTGTTTTTGCCATGAAACTTAAGAACAATTCAAGCAAGTAAAAGTAGCAAAACATACATGTCGTTTGCACGATATTGTTTGTTTACCTGTGGTAAGGATCTAAATTCTGTTCACACGCTGTAAGCGCATGCTCTTATCGTGTATAATAACTAGAGTTACAAACAAGGGCGATTTATATGAAAGGTATATTATTAGCAGGTGGAAGCGGAACCCGTTTATATCCACTAACCAAGACAACATCTAAACAGCTTTTACCTGTTTATGATAAGCCTATGATTTACTATCCTTTATCAACTTTGATGTTGTTTGGTATCAAGGATATTTTAGTAATCTCAACCCTAAGAGACTTACCAAATATTGAAAAGCTATTTGGTGACGGTTCAAAGTTTGGTTTGAATCTTCAGTATAAAGTACAAGAAGAGCCTAATGGTATTGCTCAGGCCTTTATCTTAGGAGCTGACTTTATTGGAGATTCAAAAGAAGATGTATGTCTAATCTTAGGAGATAACATCTTCTACATGGGAAGTCAGTTCGGTGAGTTTAATGACCAGGTAAAGAAGAACAGTGGCACTAATGCTACCATCTTTGCTTACCACGTAACTGATCCTGAAAGATTCGGTGTAGTTGAATTTGATGAGAACAGAAAAGCAGTTTCAATTGAAGAGAAACCTGCTCATCCAAAATCAAACTATGCTTCAGTAGGTTTATATTTCTATCCATCAGATGTAGTAGAGAAAGCAAAGACCTTAAAACCATCAGCTCGTGGTGAATACGAAATTACTGACCTTAATAACATCTACCTAAAAGAAGGCAGACTATCAGTAGTACCAATGAGACGTGGTAATGCATGGCTTGATGCTGGTACTCCAGATTCACTGATGGATTCAGGCTCTTTTGTACAGATTGTAGAGAAGAGACAGGGATTGAAGATTGCATGTATTGAAGAAATTGCCTATAAGCAAGGATTTATTAACGATGCACAGATGCAGTCTTTAATTGATGAATTAAAGAAAGGTAACTATAGAGATTATCTAGTTAAAGTTTTAGAGGAAAAACATGAACTTTATTAAGACTCCAATTGAAGGCGTCATTATTGTAGAGCCACGAGTATTCAATGATCCTCGTGGATATTTCTTTGAAAGCTACAATGCAAAAGAGTTTAAAGCCAACGGTATTGATTGTGACTTCGTACAGGACAATCAGTCAAAGTCTAGCTATGGTGTAATTCGTGGTTTACATTGCCAGAGTGGCGAGTACTGCCAGGCAAAGCTAGTACGTGCTCTAGTAGGTAAAGTTCTAGATGTAGTAGTAGATATCAGAAAGAATTCTCCTACCTTCGGTCAACATGTAGCAGTAGAACTCTCTGATGAGAACCAAAGACAGTTATTCATGCCTCATGGTTGCTTACATGGTTTTAGCGTTTTATCTGAAACAGCTATCTTTGCTTATAAGGTAGATAACTTCTATAACAAAGAATCAGAGTGGGGAATGAGATACGATGCTCCTGAGTTCAATATTGATTGGAAAATCCCTGCTGATAAAGTATTAACCTCAGAAAAAGACAGAATTGCACATTCACTAAAGGATGTACCTGACTTTTCTTTATAATACCTAAGTATACATATAAGAATATATAAACAAGTTTCACTTAAAAAGATTTAATCGGATATACATATCATGACAAAATCAATTCTAGTAACCGGTGGTGCAGGTTTTATCGGTTCTAACTTTGTACCATATTTCTGTAAGAAGTATCCTGAATACCACATTATCAATTTAGATAAGTTAACTTACGCAGGTGACTTAAACAATGTTAAAGAGTGTGAAAACGACTCTAACTATACCTTTGTAAAAGGTGACATCTGTGATGAGAAGTTAATTGAAGAGTTATTCACTAAATATGAGATCCGTGGTGTAATTCACTTTGCAGCAGAAAGCCATGTTGATAATTCTATTAAAGGTCCAAAAATCTTTATGGAAACCAATATCATGGGTACCTTTACTTTAATTGAAACAGCAAGACGTCACTGGATGGATTCTCCTTTTAAGGTAAAACCAGGTTATGAGGATGCAAGATTCCACCACATCTCAACTGATGAAGTATATGGTACTTTAGGTGAGACAGGTTACTTTACAGAAACCACTCCATATGCACCTAACAGCCCATATTCATCATCAAAGGCAAGCTCTGATTTAATCGTAAGAGCATATCACCATACTTATGGTATGAATGTAACTACTTCTAACTGTTCAAATAACTATGGTCCTAAACAGAACCATGAGAAGCTAATTCCTCATATCATTGAGAACGCTCTAGCTTTAAAACCTCTACCAATTTATGGTAAAGGTTTAAATATTCGTGACTGGTTATATGTATTAGACCACTGCAAAGCAGTTGATTTAATCTTCCACAAAGGTGTATCAGGTGAGACCTATAACATCGGTGGTCACAATGAGCGTAACAACATCACTATCGTAAATACCATCTGTTCAATCTTAGATAAAGAATGTCCTAGAAAAGATGGTGGTAAGTATGCTGACTTAATCACCTTTGTACAGGACAGAGCAGGTCACGACCTACGTTATGCTATTGATGCTACCAAGCTTACAACCGAACTCGGTTGGAAAGCTGATGAGACCTTTGATACAGGTATCATCAAGACTGTTGAGTGGTATTTAAATAAATACAAAGCTTAGTCTTACTAATAAAGCAAAAGAGTGGGAGTCTTCTCTTTTGCTATTTTTTTTTTTAATTTAGGCTTTTGTGCATATTTTTATCTAAACGTTAATGCACGAGTTGTAGTTTAAATAGATCAGAGCAATGGACAAATTAGATAAAATTAAAATTTTAAAATTAAATTTTTTTACTAAGTATTTTGATATAACAATTTATGTTTTAATTGGTTTTTGGCTTATTCTTCGCTTTTTTGAATATTCTACTAACATTTTCTCTCAACTTCCTTCATACTATTTTTTTCAATTAAAACTTACTAAGTTTCTTTCGATATTTTTTGTAGTCTATTACCTAGTTAAATGGTTAGAGAATTCAAGATCTAAGTTTAATTTTGTTTTTTGTTTAGCTTTTATTTTTCTTTCATACTATTTAAATAAGTACGCAAAAACACAATTAGTATTTGATCTGTTTTTTATACCATTGTTCCTTTGCAGATACTTAAATAAAGATAAGTTTTATTTATCAGTTCTAATTTCAATTTGTGTATTCTTTGTTATAAATCTAGCTCTAAATTATTTTGGTGTTCTTCATAATCCCCAAGTATTTGTCAGAAATGGTACAGGAGCTGTTAGGTACAGCTTTGGTTTAGTTCATCCTAATCTGCTTGGATTTATTGCTTTTTTATTTTGCGTCTATTATTCACTGAAAAAGACAAAAATAAAATTATTTGATTATGTACTTTTTGTTATCTTTGCTTTCCTTTGTTATAAGGTACCAAATTCAATTACGTCATCTTGTCTTTTAGTGTTGCTATTTATTTGTTGTTTTGTCGCTAATTTTCTTACTAAAATGTCATTAAACAATAATCAGAATAAGTTGTTATTGCTATTCTTGATTGCAGTTGTGCTTTTGGTTTTGTTTACCACCTACTATATTACTTTTACAGCTTCATTTAAAACTGTCTTACAAAATATGCCTGGAGCAATATGGGCTAGGTTTGAATTAAGCAAAGTTGGTTATGATATGTTCGGATTCAGTTTGTTTGGTAAGTTTATTGAGTACTACACAATTGCTGTAGCAGAAATGAAAAAATATAATGTGCGTGAATGGTGGGTAATATTAGATTGTTCTTATTTTTACCTTCCAATTATTCACGGATTAATTGTTTATGCAATTTATCTTGGAATGCTTTTTGCTTCTTTAATTAGAGGAATATTAAAAAAAGAATATTTTTACGCTTTATTGATTGTGGTAATTGTTATTTATGGAGTGTCCGAAACAGTTATATTTAGATCTGTTATGATGCCTTTTTTTGCATATACATTCTTCTTGCCAAAAACTAATAATAGAGAGGATGATGTGATTGAGTAGTGGTTTCAACTATGTAATAAGATGCTTAACATTTATTACCGTAAAATCACTTTTTTTGTTGTTTCTTGTATAACAGCACAGGAATACTTAAAAATCTAATTTTTATCAACCCATTAGAACTAGTCTCAATTCTAAAAATAAAATTTTTCAATCTAGGTCTAAAGAACTTGTACCAAATTGGTATAAGACTATTGACACTGAAATTATCTAATATTTCCTTATAAGTGTCTTTATGTTTTAATTTTAGGTAAAAAATAACTTTTAGTAAGGATTCCTTACAGGCATAACTTTCAGTAAATACTTTTCTTTTTAGCAATGGCATATTTGATTTAATACATTTTGTTGGAAAAAATGTAGGATTATATTTTTTTGGTGCTTTTAGAAATGATTCTCCTTTGAATCCATATTTTTCAAAAGGCTTTCTCATAGGGATTTCATATGTGTTTACAATTTCAAAAAAACTATCTAAATGTTTGACTTTGTTTAAGTAATTACTAAAGACCTCTGAGTTAAACAGTTTTCTTTTGATTACTAAGAAGAAACTTTGTAGATGAGGTTCATATTCGTTACTTCCAGTCATTGACCAAAAATCACATTCACTCGTAGCCATTTTTTCAAAAGCGTATTTGAGTGAGCTTACACAAAAACAACTGTCGTTACATAAAATGATCTCGTCTATATCATCAAGCATATAATGGTCTTTTGCATATCTGAAACCTAGTTTATATGAACCAAAGTCATATTCACCATGATGATGACATTCTATATGAGAAACTAGATGGTAGATCTTGCTGAGTTCTTTTACATTTGGCTCGTTGTCTGCTACAAAAATGATGTTGCTACATACTTCTCTAAGATATTTAAGGTATGTCACAACATAATCATTTATTAAACCTTTTTCATTGTAAAAGGCAAATACTGCGAGTCTTTTCATATTAAAATTAGTTAACAGTTTGAAGCAATAGTTTATATATGAGTAACGTACTATACTGTTGTTATGTAAAATTATCTATATGAACATTTAATGTGTTATCGTTGAAGGTTGTTATTTCTTTTGAAGAGAAAATATAATAGCAAAGAAATTTCTTTTTTTTCATTTAGAGCTCTATATCCAAACGATCAAAATTTGATTGTTTATTCATCGCTATCAATTTAAGTTTTCTGCAATATATATTCGTCAATTAACAATTCATTACATTATGCCATGATTTTATAGAAAGTTGCTTATATCTGTTAATTTTTCTTAGATTTTAGGTGAGTATTTAGGCATTATAATTGCATAAAGTTATAAAAGTCGTGTACTTTCATAATTTTGGCAATATTTTGATTTATTGGCAAATTTACCTTTTTATAAATGTGTATAAAGTGTTTGACTCAGCTAAAACTTTTGACACAGTAAAATACTTAGTAAACAACTTAAAGATAGTAAGCAACGATTTTGGTATAAGGTTGTTTTGTGTTTAGTTTGCTTTACGTTTTTTTTTAGATTTTAAAGTTTACCTTAGATGTAAAAGATATTCAGAGATATGTTTATGAAGAAACTTACAGTTTTAAAAATGATAATGGCATTGGCTGTTGCAACAGTTTCAATGTCATCTTATGCTCAGATAAGATATCAGGCATCTATCGATCCGACATCTAAGAAACTGTGGTCAAACAATGGTGACAGATTAAGCTGCTCACTTATCTTTGACATTCCTGAATATGGTTTTGCCAATTTTATGACATATTCAGGTCGCACCTTACGTTCTAATATGACTATTCACCCAAGATTGGGCATCGGTCAGTCAAGTTTCATGAGATTTATCGCTACAAAGCCTGAGTGGCATACAGCAAGCTCTGAAAGACGTTTAGGCAGAATTCAAATTTATCCAGGCTTTAACCCATATGTAGGTCCTACTTTGTCATGGAAGATATTATCTGAATTATCACATGGCAATCAGATCTTAATGCCATATACTGATACTAAGTTAGCAGCAGGACAGAACATTATTCCTGCAATAAGCCCATTAGGTTTTAAATCCGCTTATCACAAGTATTTGGCCTGCCAAGAGAATTTAATTAGAGTTAACTTTAATGATGTAAAGATGACTCCGTTAGTCTTTAAAGTTAGATCACATGAGTTAACTGCTAAATCACAGCAGGTTTTAAATGAGCAATTAGAGTATATAAAACTTGATAAATCTATTAACAAGGTAACCATAAGAGCTTATGCTTATGATATGGAAAAGAATGCTGATAACATTGCTTTAGCTAAAGACAGAGGAGAGGCAATTAAAAAAGCATATCTTGATGCGGGTATAAGTGAAGATGACATTACTATAGTGCCATTTAATGCTCTTACTCTTAACACTAAGGATGACAATCCATTAGCAGATGAATCTGTTACCTCAAGAAATGCTTTAATCACACTAGATAGAGATAATGCTCTTATTAACAAAGATCTTGAGGTGGATGCTCCTGATGTAGGAGCAGATACTGGTGCTTATTAGCAGACATGATATGTGTGCTTTGATCACCCATGCTCTATGCTTATGCAATGAGTAAGTTTTGAATGAGTAAGTTTAGGTGGTGTGCAATTTTATTGTAGTCTTTAAGTTTATGCGTTTTGTCGTTTATGTGCTTTCTAAGTGTAAAATAAAAAACTCATAAAGTTATAGTTAAAAATACAGCTGCTGGCAATTACATCAGTTAATAACGTCAAACTTAAAAACAATGATCCTAAAACTTGTAATATAAGATCTAGATAATAAAGATCCTGAAAATAAATATGAACAAAAAAGCTAAAAGACCAAAAATAAGCCTTGTAAAAAGGATTAAAACATATGTGTCAGAACACAAAACACCTCTTGTAGGAAGTGCTTTAGTGCTGATGTTTGTCTTTGGCTTATATCTTATTATTTCAGGTTACATCCAATACGCTAATGCTAATAAAGAATCTTATATAGTAGCAGGCGTTAAATCTATGCAGGAAGGCAACTTCCATAAAGCTCAAACCTATTTTATGCAGGCTGGTAAAAATGGAGCCTCTGAGGCTTATCCTTATCTAGCCTGGATCAGCGCAAAGTCTGGTAACTTTTCAAAAGCTCTAGATTATGCTCGTGAATGTGCTAAGACTGAAGATACACATGGCGAGTATGAGCTTATGGGCTATTTAGCATTGTTAGGCTATGGCAATGCTCAGGGAGCAGGCTCTGCTATCTATTATTTTAATGAAGCATTAAAAGATTTTTCAGAGGACTACTTAAAACATCATAATCCTCTGTTAAAGATGTGTGAGTATGGCATTGAGCTATGCATGAACACTCAAGATTACATTAGAATGGTTGATGAGGCTATCAATCAAGGCTCTAAAGAAGCTCTTTTATATAGAGGTGACATCGACTTTTTAGGTGAAGAAAATGATGTCTCACCTGTAAGTGCTGCTAAATCATGGGGAAAGGCTAGAAGTCTTGGAATTCTCTCTGCTAAAAGCAGATTAGCTGGTCTTTACTGGCATGGTTATGGTGTAAAAAGAGATTATGAAAAAGGTTTAGCATTATATAATGAAGCTGGAAAGCAGGGCGATCCTGTTGCTAATTACTCTTTAGGTCTTATTGATTTTAGACGCAGCTCTAACCTGTACGCTGAAGGTTTAAGGCACATGAAGAATGCTGCTAAAAAGAATTATGGACCTGCTCTTACAGCTGTAGGAGTGCTCGCTTTATCTCAGGATAGAAATAACCCTAAGATCATTTATGCTGCAGCTGATATCTTTAAACAGGCCTATGACTGTGGTGACTCTACAGGAGCTATTCTTTATTCACTTATGATGATGAATGGTGAAGGTGTAGCTACAGATGAGACTACTGCTTTCTCTATTCTTTATGATTTAAAGAATCGCTCTGTAACCTCTGTAAATTCGCTCTTGCGTTACTTTACCTACACAAAGTATGTAGATACTAAAAAACTCTTTAACCAGGCTCTAATGATCTGTAGAGGTATCTATTTAGGTGAGGTTACCTTCAGTGAAGGTGCTCCAGAGGCAACAAAATACCTTGAAGCTAAAAATGAAAATACGCTTTCATACTACAAGTCTCAAAAAGATGACAGACAGAGATTTGATCCTTCATTTATACAATCTTTAGGTTCTAACTATGTAGAGACCTTTGATAAGAGCGAGGATATTACCATCTCAGGTGAACCTCTACTTTATCCTGAGCTTTACAAGATCTTAGAAATGTACAATCCTACAACAGGTGCTAAGCCTTTCATGCCTCAGATGATCATGAAGATAGATGCATCCTTGCCAAAGCTTCCTAAATACTATGATAGATTTAATTTAAATCTTGAGGGAATTGAGAATAAACTGTAGCTAAGAGTAATTTAGTGCTGTTTACTGTATAATGATTCTGAATATAGTGTTTATCAAATCTTGTTAATACAGTAAGTGTTTTTATGCTTTACTCAAGCAGTAATTCTCATTAAAAGTAACTGTTAAGATTCAAAGTTTTTCAATATTACTTATTGTTCAGCGAGATTGTAAATTACATAGTAATATGAAACTATGGAATTGTTCTAAATTCTAGTAATCATAGATTGCCTATAATAATTACTAATACCCCAAGGAAAGTCTGATGAAAAAGATTGGAAATAACGCTTCTTTTGCAAAGTTTTATATTAAAGATCAGATATATGTAGATAAAACAGAAACTATATATAATCTGATTGATAACGAAGAAAGAATTTTCATCTCACGTCCTCGCCGTTTTGGTAAATCTCTTACCTTAGATACTATCGCAACTTTATTTGAAAAAGGTGTTGACCCTTACTTTAAAGGTACATGGATATATGACAAATGGAAAGATACCACTTATCCTGTTTTAAGATTAAATCTTGTGGCATATCCAAAAAATAGTGTTAATGAGTTTAAAAGACTGTTAGTTAAAGATATTAGTGCTTTTGCAAAAAAACATAATGTAGAAAATTATGTTGAAGATATATCTCCAAGCGCCTCAATCAAAAGCCTGTTGGATGCATTGAATGATGTTGAAAGAAGTATCGTTATTATGATTGATGAATATGACTGCCAAATGACGGCAAATATCAATAACTCAGACTTATACAATGAATTTAAAGAGAACCTAAGAGATTTCTATGGAGCTATTAAAGATCAGTTCGCTGTAAGGTTTTTAGGTATTACAGGTGTTACCAGATTAAAAGATGTCTCCATTTTCTCTGTTGGTTCTGATATCA
>OMZC01000031.1 GCA_900315395.1 uncultured Gammaproteobacteria bacterium | reverse complement strand
TAGCTTTAGTCTTAGAGAATAACTCTAAGAGTAGAGAAAAGAGTGATACTCCAGTTTGTGAGATCGTTGCTTTAGAAAAAGTTGAAAACGAAATGTAAAATGGTAATTTTATACAAAACATTATTACAGAAATAATGTGATTAATTATCAGATTTATAACCATAAAGTATCAATAACTGTCAAAAGAATAATGCTGTGTGAAAAGTAATTTTGTACAAGTTATTATTTGTTTAATTTACGAGAGTTAAAAAACTCTTTTATCCTTCCTAAAATCTATGTTTACCACTGTTTTATTTTGTGTTTTTGTAAAGACACAAGTGAAACAGTGAGTAATATCAATTCTTTTAGCTAGCTTTTGGTTAAATTCTTGAAATAAAGATAGGAAAAAGGCACAATCTACGTATATGTTTACATTGTTTTACACCAACAGATAAAAGTTGGCACAGTACTTGAAAGATATACTTCAGTAAAAGATTAATCTGTCTGAATTTTGACAGTTAGAGGTATATATGAGTATGTCAATAAATGGTCTTGGTGCAACTTCAATGTTAGCTCAGCTTCAGAAGATGCAACAACAGATGCGCACTTTAAGCATGGCATCAGCTGATAACCAGATGTTAAATCAGAATGTTAACAACACACCTGTATTTAATCAGCCGGAAGTAAAGAGTTCAGCAGGCGCTGCTCCAATTGAGCAGACTGATAACGTTGGTGCTTTTGCTAACATGCTCAATGAAGCTTTTGAAACAGTTAATAATTTACAAAACGACTCAACAAACAAACAGACTCGTTTTGATTTGGGTGACAGATCAATGACACTTTCAGATGTTATGCTCGCAACCCAAAAAGCTAATATCTCATTTGACGCAACCTTACAGGTTCGCAATAAAATGATCGAAGCTTATAAGACAATATCTCAGATGCAGATCTAATTTATTCTGCATTCTTTTACGGTGAGGATAAAAAATGGCAGACAACGGTTTTCCTGTAGCGCAGGGCGGTCAAGAGCAAGATACATCTTCTGCTCTGACAACTACAGACAGCAGTCAGTCAAAAGATCTGGTAGCACAGAATACTGAGTCTATGCCTTCAACTGGCGTTGATGACGATGTTGATACCTCTAAAACATCAGGCATCAAAGGCTTCTTTAAAGATGGTGAGATGGTTCACCGTCTGATTATCTTAGGTTTTCTAGTAATCTTTGTTGCTGCTATTATCTTTGCTGTAATCAGTTTCACTTCATCAGGAAAAGCTCCAGAATCTGAGCGTAGATTAGGTCAGTATTCAACTCAGGATATTGGTAGTGTTTTAGACTTCTTAGAAAACGAAGGTTATAAGTACAGATTATCAGGTAACACCATTTCAGTTGATGTTAAAGATTACAATGAAATCACTGAAAAGATGTTAAGACAGGGTATTGCTCTTCCTCAGGAAAAAACTGATGAAGGTGATCAGATCATTATGTCTGATACCGGCTTTGGTGTCTCTCAGAGAATGGAAAATGAGAGAATTAAGCATGGTCGTGAAGTGCAGCTAGCTCGTGCCATCGAAAGAATTGACGGTGTGCAGCACGCAACTGTACTTTTAGCTATTCCAAAAGAGAATGTTTTTGCGCGTGAAAAGAGCAGACCTAGTGCAGCTGTTGTGGTTACACTAAAGCAAAATGCTTATTTAACCCCAGAGAACGTAAACTCAATTCGCTTTTTAGTATCCTCATCAGTTCATAACCTGATGAGTAAAGACGTTTCTGTAACCGATCAGCAAGGCAGACAGTTATCAGCTGAAGTTAAAACTGATACAGCTGAAAACAAGTTACAGCGTGAGTTTGAAATCCGCACTATGCGTGAAGCTCAGTACCGCGACAAGTTAGATACTATCTTAGCCCCAATGCTAGGTTTAGGTAACTACTCATCTGAAGTTGATGTAACTTTGGATACCACTGTTCAAGAAGAAACTTCTCAGTTATATAACCCTGATTCACAGGCGGTGCGTTCTGAGACCTTAAAAGAGCAATCTGGTAATGATGAGAAGACTAACCCTTATGGAGTACCTGGTTCTTTATCAAATCAGCCTCCAGCTAATGCTTCTATTCCTCAGCAGTTAAAGAATGGTACTGCAAACGCTGCTTCTACAACTTCTGACAACAAAAAAGAAAGTCGTGAAGCTGTAAGAAACTATGAAGTTGATACTACTTTACGTCACACCGTAAGACCTTCTAATGTAGTACAGAGACTTACAGTGTCAGTTGCTGTTGATTATGTAAAGCAATTAGATAAAGACGGTAACATTACCTACGTTCCACGTTCACAAGAAGATCTGGATAAGATCGCAGACTTAGTACGCGGTGGTTTAGGTTTAAATGAAAGTCGTGGTGACTTTGTAAAAGTAGAAACAGTTTCATTCCCTCATGGTGACATCAAACCACCTCTTCCATGGTACGAGCAGGAGTTCTTCTACCGCTTGGTACGTATTGGTGGTTCAATCATCATCGTGCTGATTGTAATTATCTTTATCATTCGTCCTCTGCTCAACAAGCTCTTACACAAGGACGAGGACGAGCTCAATCCAGATGTCGATCAGGACGAGTTGGATTCTCAGTCAGCACTGGATGGATATGACGATTTCAACTTGATTGCTAAGAATAAGGAATTGGCAGATCAGGTATATACAATCAATCATGAAGGCGGTATTGAGCTTCCTAACCTCCATAAGGAAGCAGATCTGCTCAAGGCAGTTCGTACTCTTGCCTCTAATGAACCACAGCTTACAGCTGAGGTTATTAAGGATTGGTTAGAAGAAGATTTTAAAGAAAAGGCTTAGGAGTTATAAATGTCAGATAACGCTCCAACATTACCTCAAACCACCGACGCTGGTGGCGCTGTAAGTACAGCTGTATCCAATAAAGCTGTACTGGAACTTACAGAGGATGAAAAGTCTGCCTTAGAGAATATGACCGGCATGGATAAAGCCGTGTTGTTGATGCTCTCTCTCTCTGAGGAAGATGCAGCTCAGATTTTCAAAAACCTTGAGCCTAAACAGGTTCAAAAACTTGGTATCAGAATGTCAGAGATGTCTGCATTCTCCCAAGATCAGGTAAACGCAGTACACAAGACCTTCTTAAAGGATGTAACCAAGCATTCAAATCTTGGTCTTGGCAATTCAGATTTCGTTCGTCACGCTCTGGTTGCAGCTTTAGGTTCAGAAAAAGCCAACAACCTTATCGAACAGATTTCTCTGGGTACAGGTTCACGTGGTTTGGATTCTCTAAAATGGATGGATGCTCGTCAGGTTGCTACTATTATTCAGCATGAGCACCCTCAGATTCAGACTATCGTTTTATCTTACTTAGAGCCTGAACAGTCAGCTGAAATCTTAGCTCAGTTCCCTGAGGCTGTACGTTTGGACTTAATCATGCGTATTGCTACCTTAGAGGAAGTTCAGCCAGCAGCTTTGCAGGAATTAAACGAAATCATGGAAAAACAGTTCGCTGGTGCTGCAGGCTCGCAGTCAGCCAAGATTGGTGGCTTGAAGAGTGCTGCTGATATTATGAACTACTTAGATAGCTCAACTGAGACTCAGTTAATGAATGCTATTCAGTCTCAGGATAAGGAAATCGGCAACCAGATCCAGGATCTTATGTTCGTATTCGAGAACTTGGGTGCTGTGGACGACCGTTCTATTCAGACCTTGCTGCGTGATGTTCCTGGTGATGTCCTGCAGAAGGCTTTAAAGGGCGCAGACGATACTCTAAAGGAGAAGTTCTTCAAGAACATGTCTTCACGTGCTTCTGCTTCTTTAAAGGAAGATTTGGCTTCTATGGGTCCTACCAAGCTCTCCGATGTTGAGGCAGCTCAAAAAGAGATCCTTACTATTGCAAGAAAACTGTCAGATTCTGGTGCTATTATGCTAAATCGTGGCGGTGGTGGCGACTTCGTATAGTAATGGAAGATTATTCATTGCTAAGTTACCAAAATTGTAGTTACTTTTATAAAAGAGAAATTGATTAGTCATGGATGACTTTTTAAAGACAGTACAAGACGCTAAAGGTGATGACTTCGTTATTGCAGAAGAGACCGATCCTTATGTTCATGCAAAAATAGATGCTAGATATAACAGAAAGGTCTCAACTGTCACCTCTGCTAAAAAAGTAACTGATTACAAGGTAAAGCAATGGCCTACCTTATCAACAGATGAAGAAACAGGTACTAATGCTTTAGGTATCAGTATTGATGCCCTAGAGCGCAAGCGTAAACAGTTAGAGCTTGCAAGAATTGCTAAAGAGCGTGAAGAAGAACGTCAGGCTATTGAAGAGGCAAACTCAATTCTTGATGAGGAGTTAGAGGGCACCCAAAGCGAAACTCAAGCTCCATTAGTTACCGTTGAAGAACTTGATAAAATCAGAAATGACGCCTATGAAGAAGGTCTAGCTCAAGGTCGTGATGACGGCTATAAGCAGGGACTTGAACAAGGTCTTAGCGAAGGTCAGAAGCAAGGCTATGACAAAGGCTTTGAAGAAGGTTCTAAAAAAGGCTATGACAATGGTTTTGCTCAAGGTAATGAGGATGGCTTTGTCAAAGGTCATAATGAAGGCTTAGAATCAGGTCAGCAGGTAGTTTTAGAGCAGTCTGAAAGATTTAGATATTTAGCTGACTGTTTAGCTAATCCTTTAAGAGAAGTTGACCGTGATGTAACTGATGAACTTGCCTATATCGTTTCTCGATTAGTTAAAGTCATTACTTGTAAAGAAATTGAGAAAAACGCTACTTTTTTACAAAAATCTATAGAAAAAGCAGTTTCAATCCTGCCAAATGCGCAAAAAGGTGCTGAAATCTACTTAAATCCTGAGGATTTGTCTGTAGTAGAAGCAACCTTTGGTCAGGAATACATAAAATCTCAAAAATGGGATTTAAAAGAAGATCCTTCAATTAACGTCGGTGACATTAAAGTTACTAACTCTCAATCTGAAATTAACTGGAAGATTGATGACAGAATTGATGCACTTTTACAGGACTTTTTAACCAGTGTTTATCCTAGTGTTGATAAAGCTCTAAGAGAGCCTGTTGAAGGTTGTCCTGACTATGATGAGACTCCTAAAAAGCCAGTAGCTCCAAGAGTATTGTCAGATATTGCGCCTACCTTTGTAGAGAATGAAGCTCAGCCTCAGGAACAAGCTCCACAGGATGTCCATCAAGAAACCGTTGCAGATGCTACTAATCCTGAACAGATAGCTCCTGCTCAGGCTCAAGGTCAACCTCTGTCAGAGCCTCAAGTAGCTCCACAAGAAGCTGTTCCTCCAAAGGCATAAAGGCAAGCGTCATGAATAACCTTTTATCAAGACTGCAATCTGTTAACTTGCCAGACAAGCAAAGTGAGCCTGTACTCTCAGGTCGTTTGACTAGAGTGGTAGGTCTTACGCTTGAAGCTGTAGGTATTAAAGTACCATTAGGTCAGCGTTGCAGAATTGATACAGCCTCAGGTCCTATGACAGCTGAAGTTGTAGGTTTCTCAGGTGGCACTACTTTTTTGATGCCAACAACTGAAATTACCGATGTTCAAAACGGTGATTTAGTAACTCCAATCAACAGTGCTGACAGCTATCCTTACGGTCTGCATCTTTTAGGCAGAGTTGTAGATGGTATCGGTAATCCTATTGATGGCAAAGGTCCATTAGTTGCTAAAGATTCAACTCGCTGGCATGCAACCAAATTAAATCCTATGGCGCGTCGCCCAATCAAGCAACCACTAGATGTTGGTGTAAAAGCCATCAATGCGCTTTTAACCATCGGTCAAGGTCAGCGTATTGGTCTGTTCGCAGGCTCTGGTGTTGGTAAGTCTGTGCTCTTAGGTATGATGACCCGCGGTACCACCGCTGATATAGTTGTGGTAGGTCTAATCGGCGAGCGTGGTCGTGAGGTTAAAGAATTCATTGATGATATTTTAGGTGAAGAGGGTAGAGCGCGCTCTGTAGTAATTGCAGCTCCTGCTGATGCTTCACCTTTAATGCGTCTAAAAGGTTGTGAAACAACCTTATCTATTGCTGAGTACTTTAGAGATCAGGGCTATAACGTACTGTTAATGATTGACTCATTAACCCGTTATGCTATGGCTCAGCGTGAGATTGCGCTTGCTGTAGGTGAGCCTCCTGCTACTAAAGGCTATCCGCCATCAGTGTTTGCAAGATTGCCAGCCCTTGTTGAAAGAGCAGGTAACGGCGGTGAAGGTCAGGGCTCTATTACTGCTTTCTTTACCGTTTTAGTAGAAGGTGACGATCTGCAAGATCCTATTGCCGATTCTGCTCGTGCTATCTTAGACGGTCATATTGTGTTATCAAGACAATTAGCAGATTCTGGTCACTTCCCTGCAATTGATGTTGAAAAGTCAGTAAGCCGTGTAATGCCTGCTGTAGTAAGTGCTGAGCACATGGTGATGGCAAGAACCATCAGACAGTGTTTAGCTCAATACACTCAAAGTAGAGAGTTAATTCAGATTGGTGCTTATCAAAAAGGTTCTGATCCAAGAGTTGATCAGGCAATCATGATTAAGCCTTACATTGATGAGTTTACAGTTCAGGGCATGAAAGACATTGTGCCATTCAAGCAATCTTTAGATGGCTTAAAGCAATTGTCAATGCTTTTAATTAACGATGCGCAAAACAAAATAAACGCAATGCAGCAAGCTAATGCGCAAGCTCAAGCCCCAAGACCTGCTCAAGGTACAGCTCTTAAAGCTACAGGTGGAGCCTCAGGTGCCACCTTAAAACCATCAAAAGTACAGGTAACCAATAACTTTAAAGGCTAGTTCATAGCTTAAGCTTAAAAAGCATAGGTTTGAACAGCTACAGATTTAAAAGTATAAGTTCACAGGATCATAGGTTTACAGGGTCGTAAGTTCACAGGTTCATAAGTTCACAGGATAAGTTATGAGTGGCGATAAAGCTCTACTGTTAGTTCTTGATTTAAGAAAAAAAGAAGAAGACAGCGCACTTGAAATGTGGACTGATGCTAAGAATGCTGTGGTAAATTTTGAGCGTCAAATCGAGCAGTTAAAACAGTTTGAAAAGATCTACGAAAATGAGATGACTGTAAAGTCTAAAAACGGCATGGATATGAACATGTATATGTCATATCAGCAGTTTTTATCCAAGTTAGATAAGATTAAGCTTCGCCAAGAAGCAGGTCTTATTCAACTGCAAAACCAAGAAGAGCGCGCTAAGCAAAACTACCTAGATAAACAAAAAAGAAGAAAGATCATTGAGTCATTGTTAGAAAAGCACAAGCAAGAGCGCTTACTAAAGGAAGCCAAAGCTGAACAAAAACTTACAGATGATATCGTAAGTTCAAAGCAGGCTCGTCTTTTAATGGATAAAGACAAAGTTAATAGCTAGATGTAGTCATCAAGCTTTTAGTGGTGCTACATTTTCTGAAACAAAAACTTTGCAATCAAAATACAGCAATCAAACTACTGCAATCAAAGCTCAATTTTATGGCGACAACACGCATAGATCGCGATCACAATGATGTTGTAGCCAGTGTTTAA
>OMZC01000033.1 GCA_900315395.1 uncultured Gammaproteobacteria bacterium | reverse complement strand
CCATAAGATTCACATATAACTCACGTACATTGTGCTTATTACACTCTGTATTATTCATTATTTGATGCCTTATGTTTATCGATTTTCAATGCTTTGCACGCCATGATACGCAATTAAATATATGACTTAATCGATAACAAAATTCTCTATTTGTTAGCTTCAACTATCTTTTTTCAGTCGTTATGTAGTAAAATAGATATAAACGTCGACTAAAAATGTCTTGATGCAATAAATATACATAATAAAAACATGGTTGCGAACAATCCAAATAGTTTGACAGTTGCCTCTCCAATCAGCAGACTAAGTACAATACCTGCTGACAAGGCTCCTAAATTTATTCGTTCAAAAGATAGGTGTCACATCATAGTTAGAACTCCTATCTATGATGCGAAGGGAGCTCTATTAGCTTATAACTTTAGATATACAGCAGGTGAAGGTAGCTTTAGACCAGATGAGCTACAAAGAAAGCACGTCAAGCATGTTCTAATCGGTTTTTATATAAGACGTCATATCGATCAGTTTACTCAGGAAAACGCAATGGCAATGACAGAATTGCCTTTAAGTCCTGAGATCACCAAATTCTCAAAACCAATTCCTGCTAATAGATTTATCTTACATCTGCAGGATAGACAGGACTCATCAGCTTCATATCAGCATCAAGTTAATATGTTAAAGCGCGATACTATGACTATTGCCGCTGATGCTTATACCATTGTTTATACCAACTGGTTTAGAGAATTACGCTCAATTTCTTATGCTGTCATAGATATGACCAAGGATGTTGAAGAGCAGTTTATTCTTGCTAGAAACATTGTCAAAAAAGCTCCTTGGATTAAGATCATCTGTGACAGATGTGATAACCAGAACTTAGCTTCAATTGCTTTTGAAGCAGGTGCTGATTATGTTTGTTGTCCTACTTTCTCAAAGGACATCATCAAAAAAAACTTTAATCCTTATCACTACAAAGCTAACCGTTTAGCTTATGACAAGATTTTAGCTGTTATTCTAGAGCTTCTAGAAGACAGACCTAACTATGATCTGTTCTTAGATCTCATCTCCATGAGAAATGACATTAAAGTTCAGATCCCATTCTTATTAGATTTCTTACAGGCTGATATCACACCAGACTATATCTATACAGATATTGAGTCATCAATTTATGATATCGATACTGAGACTTTACATAAACTTATCTGCATTATCTGTCTGATGTTATTAGAAGAGTTCTATATGCCTGATTCGGACAAAGCTCATTACATGAGATTTGAACCTGTAAAACAGATCTTAGTCAGAGCAAAGTGTGTAGAAGAACTTCTAACCTATAAATCAGGGGAAGTTGATGTGTCTTGGGGCTTTACTGTAGGACTATGTACTTCTATTGCAAGCTTATATGCTTATACAAATAATGTCATCGATGAGTTCTTAAGTCAGATTGATGCAAGACTTATGGTTTTATTTGATGAGCAACCTGTTATTGATACAGCATGTAAGATTGCCAAATCTTTAGATTGTCTAGATTTAGACTATATTGAAGGCGTGATGATGGCTGATGTATTTGGTCGTCATGATATCCTATTCTCTTACGAGAATGCGATCACTTGGACTTCATCTATAGTGACTTTAATGAATCAAAAACGCTACTAATTGATTCTGACGTAAAATTAATGTCAGCAAAACAGTAGCGTTCCTAGTTATCTGTTAATTGTGTTAAGAATTATGCTTGATGCATATGTCTTAATACAGAGAATTGCCATAACTTAAACTCTCAAGATCTTCCTTATTAACACCTTTGAGTTTCAAGCCTGAATCACTGTAAGTATCATCATAGATACCTCTGCGAGGATCATGCTTAACACTGGTTACATTCTGATCGTTCTTCTTGTAACCGTCGATTGAATAGTTAATGCTGTTTGTACCAAAATTGTTGGCATTGTCATCATCGTTGATGGCATTGTAGTCAATGATATATGCGCTTGCAGTAAAGGTGATAATTGCTAAAGGCAGTAGTAATAATCTTTTCATAAAGTAGCCTCAATCTTTGTTATAGCTTAAGTATAGCAAGTTTGAACTTTAATTGAGTTATATTTATAGTAGAATGTAGAGTTATGTCATGCTGACAGAAGAATTTAACCTAAAAATTACAGGAAGCACCTATGCTAAGTTATAAACACGGTTTTCACAGCGGTAATCATGCAGATATCATCAAACATATGACTATCTGTCTATTGCTAAGGTGCTTAAATAAAAAAGACAAACCTTATACTGTAATTGATACTCATTCAGGATCTGGTGTCTACAGATTAGATGGCTTTATGGCTCAAAAGAACCAGGAGTTTAAAACTGGTATTGAAAAGATTAAAGATAATGCAAAACTCCGTGAATTAGTACCTGAGTTCTATAAGGTTTACGACGATTTAAATCATGAGCTAAAAAACACTTATCCTGGCTCTCCATTATTTGAAGCTTCCTTATCAAGAGATGTAGATAAGCTTACCTTTATTGATTTACATCCTAGTGAATTTGAGAATCTAAGAAATAATTTTAAACGTGACAGACGTTGTAACATTCAGCACCGCGACGGTCTTGAGGCTTTAAATGCGCTCTTACCTCCTACACCTAGAAGAGGTATGGTAGTAATTGATCCTGCCTATGAAGAAAAAAATGAATATATCGATCTTGTAAAAGCTGTAAAGAATGGTTTTCATAAATGGAATACCGGTGTTTTTGCTATCTGGTACCCAGTTTTAGGCAAGCTTCGCGATCACTCTAAGAACCTTACCAATGATTTAAGACGTCTTAATGTTCCAATGCTTCAGGTAGAACTCTGCATTGAAGAGCAAGAAGAAGTCTTTGGCATGTGCGGTTCAGGCATGCTGATTTTAAACTACCCATATGGCATTGATGAAATGTTATCTCCTGTGGTTGATGAGTTGTATAAAGCTCTTTCAAGAAAAGGCGCATCAGCTCGTCTTAAAGTTTTAAATCCACAGGAATAAAGCTTGATGTGGAAAGTATTTCTAAAGTTACATTTAGCTGTTTTAATCGCAGGCTTTACAGGTGTCTTTGGCAGACTGATTTCATATGATGCATTTGTATTAGTCTTTATCAGATTTGCAATCGCTGCCTTGAGTGCCTATGTCATCTTAAAGTGCTTAGGAAGAATTAAAGCTGTTTCTGTAAGAAGCAAAATACAAGGACTATTTGTAGGCGCCTTGCTTGCAATTCATTTAATCTTTTTCTATCTGTCAATTAAGCTCTCTAACGTATCAATCGGTACCGTAACTTTAGCTTCCTCAAGCTTTTTTACCTCATTATTAGAGCCCAAAGTCCTAAATAAGAAGTTTGATAAGACAAGCTTAATTTATGCTTCTTTAAACATCATAGGCTTACTGCTTATCTTCAATTTTGATACCAAGTTCAGACTTGGTATTTCTGTAGGTTTTATAGCAGCCTTCTTAGCTG
The DNA here is from genome assembly GCA_900315395.1 of uncultured Gammaproteobacteria bacterium. Lineage (GTDB taxonomy): Bacteria > Pseudomonadota > Gammaproteobacteria > Enterobacterales > Succinivibrionaceae > Succinivibrio. The sequence goes on along the minus strand of OMZC01000033.1, from coordinate 4,289 downwards.
CTTTATTTACAGTCTTTAATAAGAAGTTCTCTTACGGTAAAGACGCTTATACCTTTATCAACTATGAAATGTTAGGCGGTTTTTTACTGGTTCTTGTTCTAGCACCTCTTTATCTTGGTGTGTGTGGAACCTCATCGATATATTTTGATGCAAAAGATCTTATCTACCTGTTCTTACTTGCAACTATCTTTACAGTGCTTTTATATCTGATGGTTGTACAACTAGCATCAAAGGTTTCAGCTTTTACCTTAATGCTTACATTTAACCTAGAGCCTGTTTATGCAATTATTATTGCCATGATCCTGTTTAATGAGGCTAATGAAGTAAACTTCTCATTCTACATAGGCGTAGCCTTAATGATTTGCAGTGTGCTCTTGCAGAACATGAAATCAAAACTTGAAAAATAAATTCAACTAATCTCTATAGGTATTTCATCAAATAACCAAACGATAAAGGCAGTCAAAACCTTAGGCTGTCTTTTAGATTTAAGGCAAATCATATCTCTTTGCAAAAGCTCTATCCAACAGGCATTTAATTGCCACTTTATCAATAAAAAATCTCTAAAAATTTTAAGTTACATATAAACAACTACTATTAGCCTATGCTAAAATTATTACGCTATGGCTTATGGCTGTTGCATTTTGTTAATAAAAATTTGTCTATGCTTACGATTTATTTGTTTTATATAATAAAAATACAGTCGTAATACGGAAAAGATAAATGTTTAAATTTTTAACTCAGTTTTTTGATGAAAAGAAGTACTTCTTATCTACTGTAGAAGTATCTAGCTACATTCCTGGCAGAATTAGATGCTACAGTTCTTTAATTAAGAACAATCATGAGAATGCAGTACTTTTAGAAGACTACTTTTCAAAATTCGATGAACTGAATACTTTTAAAATTAACGAGGTCACAGGATCTGTTCTCATCGAGTACGATGCTGACAAAGTTACAAGAAATCCTGAACTTCGTGAAATTGAAGAAGAATTAAAAAAGAAGGCATCCAAGTAGGGAACACATATGAATTTAACAGTTCTGTCTTTATGTATTGCAGCTGCACAACCTTTAATTGGTGTGTATGTAAATAATTTAATGAAAAAGAAGATGATTGCTTCTGCAAAACAGGCTGAGTTTGCATGTGTACATGCAATTAACGGTCGCAGAAGATATAAGAGTATTCTTCTAAAAGATCCTGTTTTTGCTAATGCTTTAAAAGAGAAATTCGAATCATTAGATCTTTTTAACAAGATCACTGTAAACACTACTACAGGTACTGTACTTTTAGAGTATACCTGCAAGGCTGAACTAGTTGATGAGGTTATCGATCATATCAACGAACAGACTAGAAAAGTTAATGAAGCAAAGTTCGGTGATGATGAAAGCTTATTAACTAAGTCTGTAAATGGTACCGTTGCTGCGTCATCTGCTGTTGCTGTAGGCAAGGGCGCTTCTAAGTTAGGACAGAGTGCCGGAGCTAAAACCGTAGTAGGTAAATGCATTGGACACTATGCAGGACATGCAAATTCAGCTGTAAGAACAGCTCTATCAGGTGTTGCTGATATTTCTATCATTTTAGGTGGTATCTGCCTAATTTGGGGTACATACAAAGTATTTGTACAAAAACAAACTCCTAATGGTCCACAGTTAGTATGGTGGGGCTATAAGATTTTAGAGGGTGTAAGCAAGTAAATGTCTGGCCTATATCATAAAGTCATTAAACTTGACCAAAGCTATAGCGATAAAAAAGCAGCTTTGTTAGAGTTCTCTTTAAGAAGAGTTAAAGGTGTAGTTTCAGCTTGTGTATTGCCAAATAATTCATTGAGCGTATACACAAATGATCCTAAAACACTGTCATATGCTCTTTATAAGATGGAGCTTTTATCTGTAAAAGATAAGATTAAAGCTAAAGAATCAGAGCAGGAAACTGAGATTAAGAATGCTGCTGATGAGCTTAAGAGCTATAAGCTAAAGGCTCTTGTATCTTTAGTCGGTTTCGGTCTTTTAGAAATCACTAAGAGAATGGCTCCTACAACCTTTACAAGACTGTCATTTGCAAGAAGCGCATTTGTAATGTTGATTGCAAAAGACATCTTTAAAGAAGGTTTTGCAGGTCTAATTCGTGATAAGGCTCCTAATGCTGATACTTTAACAGCTACCGCTGTTCTAGCTTCATTACTGTCAGGTAAGCCTGAATCAAGTCTGTCATTATTAGTTCTATCTAATTTTGCTGAAATGTTAACCATTGGTGCTGCTGAAAAGGCAAGACAGCATATTTCAACTTTATTAGATATGAAAGAGAAATATGTATGGTTAAAAGATCTTGATGGTCATATCCGCAAAGTAGATATTGATTCAGTAAAACTAAATGACAGAGTTGTAGTTTACGTAGGTGAAAAGATCTGCGTTGACGGTAAGATTGTTGAAGGCGGCGCTTCTATCGATCAGTCATCTTTAACAGGTGAGTCAATTCCAGCTTACAAGACTGTAGGTGAAGATGTATACGCAGGTACTGTAGTACGTTCTGGTGAAATCACCATTGAAGTTTCAAAAGTAGGTGATGAGACCAATCTTGCTCGTATCATCAACATGGTAGAGAACGCACAGAACAGAAGAGCTCCTATTCAGAACTTCGCTGATAGAATGGCTAATGCTTTAGTACCAATTTCATTCTTATCAGCTGCTGTTGTATATGCTGTAACTAAAGATATTCAGCGTGTACTGAACATGTTCTTTATTGACTTTAGCTGTGGCTTGAAGTTATCAACTTCAACTGCAATTTCAGCTTCAATCAGTAAGGCAGCTCAGATGGGTGTTCTAGTAAAGGGTGGTAACTTTATTGAAACCTTAGCTGATATTGATACTGTTATCTTAGATAAGACTGGTACTATCACCAATGGTCACCCTATCTTAATTGATACCATTGCTTGCAAGGGCGTTGAGCAAAAAGAATTAGTTCAGTTAGCAGCTGCTGCTGAAAAATCATCATCTCACCCATTAGCAGAAGCTATTATTAACTATGCTGATGAGAAGCAGTGGTTCGTACCTGATAATGCTAAGATTGAGACTGTTGTAGGTCGTGGTATTAGCGCATCAGTTGATGATTTTGACGGTATTAAAGGCGGTGAGCTATTAGTAGGTAGCTTTGTCTTTATGACCGAGCGTGGTGTAAGAGGCATTAAGAGCTTTGACAGATCACAGTACTCTAAAGAGTGCAACATCATCTATGTTGCAAGATCATCAAAGTTACTAGGTGCTTTAGTAATCACTGATCCAATTAGAAAAGACATTAAGAAGACTATCAACCGTATCAGAAGAAACGGTGTTGATGAGATCGTAATGTTAACCGGTGATAACAAGGTTACAGCTGAATATGTAGCAGCTAAACTTGATCTTGATGGCTTTAAGTCAGATGTTCTACCTCATGAGAAAGCAGAATTTGTTGCAAGCAAACAGAGCTACTCAAAGGTACTGATGGTAGGCGATGGTATCAATGATGCTCCTGCTTTAGCATATGCTGATATTGGTGTTGCTTTAGGTGGCAAATCAACCGATATTGCTATGGAATCAGCTGATATCACTATTACCTCTGATGAACCATTAAAGTTAGCTAAAGTAATGGAATTATCAAAAGCTACTATGGGATTAGTAAGACAGAACTTTGCTGCTACTATTACCATTAACTCAGCTGCGATGATGTTAGGTGCTTTAGGTAAGATCAATCCTTTAATTGCAGCAACTATTCACAATGCTGCAACTATTGGTGTGGTTATTAACTCAGCAAGAATTCTGTTTGATAAGAAATTTACTTTCGAGAAGATCAAACGTAATCAGGATTTGGAAAAGTAATTTTCCAAATAGCAACCTAAATACATTCTCTTATAACAGTTTAGGTTGCTAAATATTTAAGTATGTTTTTATGGAGAAGAGAAATGTTTACTAATAAGACAGATTTATTAATCGGTTTAGCTGCTGGTATCGTAGCTGGTGCTGTAGGTTACAAGATGTTCCAGGATCACAAAGAGCAGATCTTAAACTCTTTTGATTCAGTAACTAAGAAGTTCTCAAAGGCTGAGAATACTGCAGAGTTAAGCGAAGAAGAGTTACAGGCTCAGAAAGAGCACTTAGAGGATTTAATTGCTGAGTCAAAGGCAGCTAAAGAAGCTAAGTAATTTATTTAATGAGGCTATCGTAGTGATGGCCCATTAAAAAAGCCCAACGTATTCTCCATAAAGATCTCTGATTTTGTAGAAAAGTATGCCATAACAAAATGTAAAAAAGTATAAAATCGG
>OMZC01000034.1 GCA_900315395.1 uncultured Gammaproteobacteria bacterium | reverse complement strand
ACACGGTAAATCCACGTTTCTACATTTCAGCGAAGGTCTCGTTCATATTGTCTATATTATTTCTGCTCTGATACTTCTTCATCACTTGAGCTGAAGAATAAGCAAATCTTATCCCACATTCTGCCAAAGAAACCACCTTCTTCGATAGTCTGTGCAGATACTAATGGAACAGAGCTAATTACCTTATCATCAAGTTTTACATCAATAACACCTAACTCGTCGCCCTTCTTTAAAGGTGCTACAAAGGTGCTGCGCTTTAATCTGTAGCTTAACTTGATGTCGTTCTGTCTACCACGTGGAATTAACAGGTTAAGATCTTTTGCAATCACTAAATCAACCTGATTTTGCTGACCCATTCTTACATCTCTCTTTAATAGAGGCTTGTTAGCCTGAACAGGAGTGTAAAGCTGGAAGTATCTGAAGCCATAAGTTAATAAAGCTTTGTTGTAGTTAGCACGTAACTTCTCAGATTTTGCACCGATTACTGCTGCAACCAAACGCATATTGTCATTTACAGCAGAGGTTACAAGGTTATAGCCTACCTGTGATAAGTGACCGGTCTTGATACCGTCAACCTTCATGGAGTTATCCCATAAGAGGCGGTTACGGTTGTATTGCTTAATGCCGTTAAAGGTAAACTCTTTTTGTGAATAGATAGGGTACTCATCAGGAAGGTCACGAATGATAGCTCTACCTAATAAAGCCATATCATAAGCTGAAGAGTAGTTCATCTCATCAAACAGACCATGTACGTTTGAGAAGTGAGTATCCTTTAGACCTAATTGAGCTGCATAGTTATTCATTACAGATACGAAGCCTTCCTGGGTACCTGCTAAATGAATTGCCATTGCAACACAAGCATCATTACCTGACTGAATGATAATGCCACGTACAAGATCGCCTACTTTAATGGTACGACCTACCTCAATGAACATCTTGGATGAGTCGGTGTACTTCTTAGCCCAAGCATCTTCGGTGATGGTTACATCGTCATCCATATGAAGACGACCTGCTTTTAACTCCATACCGATTACATAAGCTGTCATCATCTTAGTTAGTGATGCTGGCCAAATCTTTTCATGAGCATTCTGCTCACAGATCACACGACCTGAATAGTAGTCCATTAAAACCCATGACTGAGCTTCAAACTGAGGTGGTTCTGGAACTACGATTGGAGCTGGTGCTACGCCTTGAGCTTGAGAGGTAGCAGGAGCGGTACCATTTTGAGCTTTAACTGCTGCAAATGGATCTGGAATAGCGTCATCTGCAAAAGCAGTAGAGAGTGAGCAAACTGAGCTTAATGCTAATGCAACAAGTGAAATCTTTAGGGTATGTTTAACTGACATCTTGTCTTCCTGATATACTCGTCTTTTTGATTTAAATTCTAATCAGTTTTAATTTCTGCTTTAATTACTTCTTCAAAAGGAAGTAACATTCAAAGTGTTTTTTAATTCTAATTACTTAATTCTAAAACTTTTTTATGAAACAATCACTATAACCTTTTCTTTTTAAAGTACTCAAAGCACTGCGTGCTGTAGAGTCTGAAAGAGGACCTACAAGTACACGGTTGATATTGCCGTCTTTAGCAATGATTACAGGGTAGGAGATCTTGCCTGAAACATTAGACTTAATCTCTTCGGCCATCTTATCTGAATTACATGCAACTAACTGAATGTAACTGCTGCCTCTTGATAATGAGCTAGTTGAAGCATAGGTAGAAGTAGCTACAGCTGAATTATTAAAGACGTTGTTTGATACATAGTTGTTAAGTCTTGTATAAACTTTTTTCGTCTTGTTAGCAGCATAGGTCTTAACACCGGTACTTATAGAAGTACCTGTGCCCCAAGAGCCAGAACTTGTACCATAGGAACTGTTAGATGATGGAGTTATGTTATATCCAGATGGAGTACCTACAGCATTAGCATAGGTACCTGATGGATTTACTTTAATAAGCTCAATTCTAACCTTAGAGGTACCAGTACCAATCATATCAATAGCACGGGCTGAACCTTCTGATAAATCCAGAATTCTTGTGCCCACAAAAGGACCACGGTCATTTACTCTTACAATGACCTTTTTACCATTTCTTAAGTTTGTAACTTTAAGATATGAAGGTAAAGGTAAGTTCTTATGAGCTGCGGTGAAACCTTTTTGGTTATAAACTTCACCGTTTGAAGTCTTTTTACCGTTAAATCCAGGACCATACCAAGAGGCTGTACCTTCTTCAATATATGAGGTAGCACCATTCCAAATCATATAGTTCTTGCCTAAAACGGTGTAATCCTTATTACAGCCACCAGCTCTTTGAGCTTCATAAATAGGTTTAGCACCACCAATGCCCTGAATATTAACTTTCTCTTTTTCAGGCATTGGCTTGGTTCTGTTAGGACCAGTACCGTAGGTGTAGCCACCACCTGCTGAGCCGTGACCTGATGATGAACAGCCCTGTAGGATAAAGACTACAGATAAACAAAGAACACTTAATAAGGCGATTTTATTTTTAATCAAGGTATTCTGCTCCTATGTGGAACTTCAATGCCACGCTGTCGTTTTATCTTATCTACATTCATAGCAATGAATTCTGATAATTCAAACACAGCTCTAGCATATAAAGGAGAGGTGTTATAACGCATGATTGTATTAAAGTTGTTAAGACCTACTACGTAGCCTTTGCTACCATTTTCAAGATCATAACTAAAGAGTCTTACTTTTTGATTTGGTGAAAGGTTAACCTTAGTAGTAGCACCAGATGCGTAAAGCTCTTCAACAGTTAAATTCCATTGTTTTTGCATTAGGGCATCAACGTTGGCATTATGTGGATGCACGCCATAGCAGATACCACGTCCTGTCTGCCAGCCATGACCTTTAAAGTAATTGGCAACAGAGCCTATAGCATCCTCTTTATCGGTAAAGAGGTTGATGTGACCGTCACCATCAAAGTCCACAGCATAATCTATATAAGCTGATGGCATAAACTGACCCATGCCCATGGCTCCGGCATAAGAGCCTTTGACACTGTCATAAGACCAGTTCTCGCGATTAGCAAGATAAACAAAACGAGCAAATTCTTTTGAAAAGAAAGCTTCACGTTTTGGATAGTTAAAGCCTAGTGTATAGAGCGCATCTAATACTTTCCATGAGCCCATGTTTTTACCAAATAAGGTTTCAACACCAATAATTGCGCAGATAATTTCAGCAGGAACGCCGTAAGTCTTTTCTGCTCTTAATAAAGTCTTTTCATTTTCGAAGTAGAAATTAACACCTGCCTGAATTCTTGAGACTGTAATAAAGATCTTACGGTACTGCCACCAAGGTTTAGCTTCACCAGGACGGGTAATAGCATCAATGATCTTTTGCTGATATACAGCCTGATTTAAAGCATCTTGCAAAGACTCAACAGGAACTTTAGCAAAGGCTGCAAGCTCATTTAAATCAGCTGCAGTACTGTTAGTTGCAGCAGATAGAGCAAATGTTAGTAGTAATGGTTTAATCGTTCTTTTTAGAAAATCTTTCATTTAAAAGCTGCTATTTGCAGTCTCCTTTGTTTTCTAAGTTAATTCTCTCTAAAGAAATTAGTCTTTTTGTGAGTATGAATAGACATGATCATGCCAAAACAGATAGTCAAAGTGATCATTGCTGTACCACCATAACTGATTAAAGGTAAAGGCACGCCTACTACAGGCAGAATACCTGACACCATACCGATGTTTACAAAGATGTAGAACATGAAGGTAAAGGTAAAACTGCCACACAAAATTCTTTCAAAATTATCTCTTGTCTGAAGAGTAATCAGTACACATCTGCCAATGATAAAGCAGTACAGCGACATTAGAATTAAAAAGCCTACAAGTCCTGTTTCTTCAGATAAAACTGCAAAGATAAAGTCTGTATGAGGTTCAGGTAAAAAGTCTAACTGTGACTGTGAACCCTGTAACCAGCCTTTACCATAAAGACCGCCTGAACCTATGGCAATCTTTGACTGAATGATATGATAACCTGCTCCTAATGGATCTGAAGATGGATCTAAAAGGGTAAACACACGCTGCTTTTGGTAATCATGCAGTACAAAGTTCCACATTACAGGTAGTGCTGCAGCTGCAGCTCCAGCACCTACAATAATCCACCACCAGGACAGACCTGCAATAAAAATAGCAATAAAGCCAGCTACTGCAACTAATGATGCTGTACCCAAGTCAGGCTGCATCAGAATTAACACTGTAGGCATGCCTACAATTACAAAGGCGATAATAGTGTTTAAGATCTTAGGTGGCAGACTGCCTTTTGATAAGAAGGTAGCTACCATAAGAGGCATCACAACTTTAAAGATCTCTGAAGGCTGAATTCTAACTACACCTAAATTAAGCCAACGCTGAGCACCTTTTGAAATATCACCAAAGAGCTCTACTAAAACTAATAAGATTAGTCCAATGATATAAAGATATATTGATAACTTTGCGTAATAGCGTGGAGGGATCTGCGCTACTGCAATCATTAACAGGAAAGCTGCACCAGTTCTTGTGACCTGTCTTGTTAACATATCAATTTCTTGTCCTGAAGCAGAATACAGAACAAATAAAGAAAAGCATAAAGCCAAAAACAGACCGAACAATAAAGGCAGGTCAACATGGTGTTTAGAGAAAAAGGTTCCCTGAACTTTATTGGCATTAACCTGACTTAATGTTGTTTTATCTTTTGCTGTCATACTACTGCAGTACCACGCTTCCGCCCATACCGAACTTTACTACCTGAGGATTTGGATCGCCCATATAGCCGTTAGGGTACAGATCAAGTAAATATTTATCGATAATTGCTCTAGCTACAGGGGCAGCTTTGGTAGAGCCACCACCTTCGTTTTCTAGAATTACTGCAACTAAAATTCTTGGATGTTTAAAAGGTGCATAAGCTACGAACAGCGCATTATCACGGTGTTCAACCTTAAGTCTGCTTGCGTTGTACTTCTCACCTTGCTTAATTGAAACCACCTGTGCTGTACCTGATTTACCGGCAGCTTTGTATTTAGCTCCAAAGAAAGCTCTTCGACCGGTACCCTCAGGTCCATTTACTACAAGGTACATACCAGTACGGCAAGCTTCAAAATATTTAGGATCTTTGATCTTTAAAGTATCAAATGGTTCCTGCTGCTGATATTTGGTAACCTTACCTGTTATAGGATCACTTACTTCCTTTAAAAGGTGAGGTGTTCTAGTTACACCATAATTAGCTAAAGTTGAATGAGCTTTAGCTAGCTGCATTAAAGTAGAGGTCCAATAGCCCTGACCAATACCAATAGGTACAGTATCACCTAAGTGCCAAGGCTGACGGAAACGGTTTCTCTTCCAATCTCGGCTTGGGTTAATACCTAAAGATTCTTCTGATAAATCAATACCAGTCTTTCTACCAAAGCCATAGCGGTCAAGATAATCATGAATTCTGTTAATACCTGCTCTATACGCTAAATCATAGAAATAGGTATCTGCTGAAATCTCAATAGCGCGATACAGATCCATCCAGCCATGACCCCAAGGTCTCCAGTCACGGAACTGGTGAGTAGAACCTGGCAATTTAAAGTATGGAGGACCAAAGAAAGAACCACTAGGTGTAATGAGACCTTCATTCAAGCCCATTAAACACATTAAAGGTTTTACTGTTGATGCTGGAGCATAACCGCCTTGGGTAGCACGATTGATCAGAGGGTGACCTGGGTTATTTAATAAACGCTGATACTCACCACCACGGATACCTCTTACAAATGGGTTTGGATCATAGCTAGGGTTTGAGTACATAGCTAAAATCTCACCAGTTGATGGTTCAATCGCAACTACAGCACCTTTCATCTTGCCAAAGATTTCCTGAGCATAGTACTGTAATCTGATATCCAGTGTTAAGGTGATGTCTTTACCAGGCTCTGGAGGATCAAAGTTTAAGGTTCTTACTACCTGACCATGGCTGTTAACTTCAACTTTTGAGGAGCCGGTTACACCGTGCAAGTAATCCTCATAGTATTTTTCAATACCTAACTTACCAATTTCAGTTGAGCCTTCGTAGTTATCAATCTTGCCTTCAGCTTCAAGTTTCTTAACATCGTTCTGGTTGATTCTTGAAACATAGCCGGTGGTATGAGTTGTGATATCTGCAAAAGGATAATAGCGCTTTAAGTTTGCTACAACCTGAGCATTTGGGTAGCGGTAAGAATTTACAGCAAAGGTTGCAATCTGCTCTTCTGATAAAAAGTTTGACAACTCCACACCAGAAAAACGCTTTCTGGTCTTGGATTCTGCTAGTAACCTCTTTACGTCTTTTTCAGATAAGGATAAAGACAGTAATTTATTCAGATCACGAATCGTCTGTTCGGTGTTTATCTGTTTGTTTGGGAAGATAACTAAGTGATAAACAGGGGAGTTCTCTGCTAGTACTACATGATTTCTATCATAGATAATGCCACGAGGTGGTACTACAGGCATCACTTTGATTCTGTTTTCATTTGATCTGGTCTGATAGTCTTTAAAAGAGATGATCTGCAGGTAGTAAAGGTTGCAGAAAAGCACTATCACCATGAGTATGGAGATACCAACACAAATAAAAACTCTAGAACGAAAAACGCTGGTTTCTAATTCCTCATTACGTGTCTTGTTGTCAGACTTATTTGAAGAACTTTTCTTTTCATTTTTCGAGCTAAAAAGAGCACGCTCTTTGCGCTTTTTACTGCTTCTGAAAAACAACTTTTAACTCTGTTTGGTAATTATTAGGCTTAATAAATTTATCTTTGTTTACGGTCTTTGCTTGAATTTGTTATTTTAACGTTTTACTTGAAAAATATCTTTTAAAATTGTCTTTTTTTACGAAAAAAGTTCAGTTTTCAAGAATAATAAAACACTTTATATGGTCAAGACTTTATAGACCGTAAAAACAGTTTAATTTTAAGTTTGGTGCTTAAGCTCTATGGTAAGGCAGATTTGCATAAATGCTGTATCCACGATAGATAGTTTCAGCTAAAAACACTCTTACAAGTGGATGAGGTAAGGTCAACTTAGATAAAGACCACATCTCATTGGCTTTTTGTCTAATCTCATCAGTAAGACCATTAGGTCCACCAACAATTAGCACTACGTCCATGCCTAATGACTGCCATGAACCTACCTTTTGCCCCATCTCTAGAGAGGTGTACTGTTTACCTCTTTCATCTAAAGCGATGATATAGGCCTTTTTAGGTAGAGCCTCTAAGATAAGTTTTGCTTCTAATTCTTTAGCCTTTTCCTCAGAGCCTTTACCATTTCTTTTTACAGGAGGGATCTCTTCTAGGACAAGTTTCATCTCAGATGGAAAACGCTTTTGATAATCGTTAAAGCCTTCCTGAACCCAGCCTGGCATCTTAGTGCCGACAGCAAGTAAGATAATCTTCATTAGCCAACTATTCTCTGTGTCTATCTCTGTGTCTTATCTCTGCATTTAAGTTTCTTACTCTGAAACTCTATTACTCTGAAACACCACTTGCAATACAACGGTACAGATCGTCTAACTCATAACGCTCACGAACTTCCTGTTGCATGATGTGAACCATGAGAGTACCTGTATCTACAATTACCCATTCACCTAAAGTTTCACCTGATACTCTAATCTGCTTTAAGCCATCTTTATACAGAGTATCTACAAGTCTTTGAGCAATCGCGCTTACATGGCGGTTTGAAGTGCCAGTGCAGATTAGCATGTTATCTGCAATTGAAGAGTTGTTATTTAAATCGATATTAACTAAATCGTGTGCTTTAGAGTCTTCAAGTGTTTTTACACACTTCTTGATTAAAAGTTCTTTTTCCAAAATGGTTCCTAATTGTTCTTTCTACTTTATGTAGTATTACTTACAGCTGTTTATAAATACGCTTTTCAAGAATGTATTCAATTACAGCTTGGTCTAAATAATGTTTACAGCAAGGATATTCATCAATATGCTCAAAAAAATCTGTTTTTTTAGCAAAATTTTGGTATTTTTGATAAAAATCCTGAAATTCTTTACGTATTTTACTCGAACTTACGTTATGAAAACACCTTTTAAGTATGATGCAATAGTGTTTATTTACAAAATCTTTGTTCTGTAAACTAATAAGCTCGTTATCATCAAGTCCAAGACCTTTAGTACCTGTAAGACCGTAGTCTTTAATAAAGGGGATAACATCCTGATTGATGTCATCAAATGAGTATCCATCTCGACCTGTCACCACAAGATTTGAGAATTTAATAAGTTCAAGTCCCTTATGCCATTTATCAAGGTAAGCTAGAGAGTCCATGCCCATGCAAAAGAATAAAGCATCGTGAGGATAGAGTTTTTGCAATTTCTCTAAAGTGTCATAACTGTAGTGAGGAGACAAAGGATCTTTTTCGATATCGCAGATTTCAAAGCCATTCCTGTCAAAAGATGCCAAAGACAGCATCTTTACTCTGTCATCAAAGGAAATATGGCAGGTATTTTTATGTGGAGGCATGGCATTTGGAATTATCAAAAACTTGTCTAAAGACAAAATCTCTTTGATATAGGATGCAAGCAGATAATGATCTTTGTGTACAGGATTAAATGATCCGCCTAAAATTCCAATTCTCATTACAAAGCTCTTAAGTTTCTTACGTTAGAGTTGCAGGTTGATACTGCCATATTCTGCAAATGCATGAGAGCTTCATCATTATTAAAAGCTTGATAAGCTTTAGATGCTAAAGCTAATTCTTTGACTAAGTAGTCATAGAAATCCTGAGGCATGTTTTTGGCAGCAAAGGTAGCTGCATCCATAGTACTTAATGCGCTAATTCTCAAGGGCTTGAAAAACATCATCTTGTCTTTGTAGTTAACTCTGCCTGTAAGCAGTTCTCTATGACCTTTTAAAAGACTGATTGCATAAAGTAATCTATCAAAATTACCAATAACTAAGGGTAATACTTGAGAGAGTGAACTAGTCTGTGTAAGTGAAGACAGGATGTTCAAAGCTCTTACACTGTTCTTTCCTGCAAGAACTGCAGCTTCAGCAAATTCAAATCCTGTATAGCGACTGTTACCTGAAATGTAATCTGATGCTAGTTGCAATGTTACTACATTTGTTTGGGTGGTTATTTTTACAAGTTCGAAGAACTGATCAACGGCAACTAAATTACCTTCGCAACTTAAGGTTAAAAACTCTAAAGCATCATCTTGAACCGCAAGACCAAATTTGTCTCTTGCATGATTTCTAATCCACATTGAGAACTTTTCACCTTCAGGTGGATACATGACCTCAATTTGGCCTCCAATGAACTTTAGGTTTGCAATGACTATTTTAGCTTTACTATCGATACTTTGTTTTTTACCAAAATCGTCTTTTAACGAGGTAGCAGCTGGAGTTTTAGCAATAGTAGAATTTATTCTTCCTATTTCTACAATGGTTACTACTCCAGGCCTTGAGCGCATTGCCAATAGTTGCAGTACCTGTATGGCAACTGAATTTAAATCATTTAAATAGATCTTAATGATTCTGTCACCACCAAATAAACCAGGATCGATAAGTTCATTTTCAAGACGAGCTAAATTAGCCACAGATCCTGAGGTTAGATCTGATGAGGTAAAAAGCATGAATTCAGCTTGTGGCAGTTCCTGTCTAGCTTTTGCAATGACAGCTTTGCTTCTTTCATTCTTTAAAAAAGGATCATCGCTAGAAAAAACGTATACAGGAGCTAAAGACATAAGATATTACTGCTAAATTTAATGAGACGTTTAAACTTTGAAAAGCTCAAGTTATGAGCTTTTCAAAAAGTAGAATAATAAGAGAAATTCTAATAACTAGTGATGAAAAACACAAGCTGTAACACTTACAGATTGAACATTACAATCTAATTATTTGAACCTAAAAAAAGAGTTTTACAGTTTGAATTATTTGAAGATTGTAACCCAAAACTTGAAAAAGACTGGATATATCCTATAATGAGAGCAGAGGTTGGGGAACCTCTGCTCTTTGCGGTTCTAACTTACCAAATAGGTTGAGAGCAAATTAGTAAAACTAGAACCACAGCTATAAAAACGTATTTCATAAGAAATCCTTTGTTTTAGTTAAAAACATGGTTCTAGCTTCTAGGTCATTCCAGTGGCTTAGAAGACTTTAATCGCAGGTGTTACCTAAGTAACCTGCCTAGTGTTCAGTGCTTTTGTTAGTAATAATAAAAGCACTGAAATATCCCTTCATCGTCTTTTTCACCAATAAATCGAACATAAAAAAAGCCCAAATTTTTCAATTTGAGCCTTCCTTTTTTAGGATAACTGATTATTTGCTTTCACTGCCATCAGTCTTTAGGAAACCTTCTTCTGATAACGATTCAGGTGCTTCATGGGGGATCTTAGGTTCAACTTTTGGTAGAGAGTATTCTTTGTTCTTGTTAAGAACTTTCATACCGTTATTAAGATCACTTAAACTTACAGCTTTACCTTGAGCAACTTCTGCATCTTGTTTTGCACTTAAAGCTTCTAACAATGTCATGTTTCTTGAGTTATCAATATAGATGTCATTGTTATCTTCATCTTTTGCCAAAAGTAATTCAGCAGGAGCTGTGAAAGGCTCATCAGGATCAGACTGTTTTCCAAGATAGTTAATTCTTGCAATCATCTGATCTGCTAACACTTCATAACACTCATCAATTACAAGCTCTTGTTCATTTGTTGATGCTAGAGCATTATCAGCCTTATTCAGAGTTGTTCTGGTAATGCCGTTTCTCATGATGATTGGTTTTGAACTGTTAGGAATAGTAAGTCTTGCTTGAGTTCTTACGATAACGTTGTACTCAAGAGCTGAACCTCTAGAGTCAATAGAAGCTAAAGGCATACTTACACTAGGTGCAGTAATAGAAAGAGTAGGAATATCCTTTCTTTCTTCAGGTGATCTGTTAGAAGTGCCTTGGTAATCTACCTTAACACCTCTCATTTCAAGCTTATGCACAACTAGCTTATAGAACTTGTTGTGGTAAGAACCTGAAACGGCAATTTCTGAAATATTAGAACCAAGTCTGTTCTGATTAGGAACGTGGAATCCGCAAGAACTAAGTCCAAGCATCAGTGCGCCTATACAAACAAGCTTGAATTTCATTATTACCGCCTTTACCTTTTACTACTGCATATCCTAGTTAGTATTACTGTCTAATTATCTTTAAAAGTCTAATTTCTTTTTAAAGATAGATATTAGATAGCAACGATATTAACTAATCTGCCCTTAACATAGATGGTCTTCTTAATCTGCTTACCATCTGTGAACTTCTTAACTTCTTCAGTTGCTAAAGCTTTTTCAGTTACTGTGTTTTCATCAAGATTTGGATCAATGTTCATTCTTGCACGAACCTTGCCGTTTACCTGAACTACAACAGTAATCTCATCTTCCTTTAAAGCATCCTTATCAACTGTAGGCCAAGTCTCTTTGTCGATCTCAGTTGTGTTACCTAAGATTGACCATAACTTGAAGCAGATATGAGGAACGATAGGGTAGAGCATTAGCACTACGTTGTTGTAAACCTCATAACGAACAGCCATTGAAACCTCATCAGTGCCAGTGCACTTAGAAGCAACATTTAAAAGCTCCATGATAGCTGCAATTGCAGTATTGAAAGTCTGACGACGACCGATATCGTCGGTTACCTTATCAATTGTTGAGTGCAGATCATGACGTAACTTACGTAGCTCTGGAGTTAACTTAGACTTGTCTAGTTTTACACATGGACCTGCTAAGGTTAAATCCTGAACCTGTGACCATAATTTACGTAAGAATCTCTGTGAACCTTCAACACCTGACTGTCTCCACTCAAGGGTTAATTCAGCAGGTGATGCGAACATCATGAACAGTCTTACAGTATCAGCACCGTACATTCTTACCATGTCTTCAGGATCGATACCGTTAGCCTTTGACTTAGACATCTTAATCATACCTTCGTGGTGAAGTTTATGACCGTCTTTATCTACAGCTGAAACGATGTTGCCCTTCTCATCACGGGTAGGAATTGCATCTAATGGATTTACCCAATTCTTAGTGCCGTTCTCATCAAGATAGTAGTAAGCATCAGCTAGAACCATGCCCTGACATAATAAGCGCTTGAAAGGCTCATCATACTTAACCATGCCAGCATCACGTAATAACTTGAAGAAGAAACGTGAGTACAGTAAGTGTAATACAGCGTGCTCAATACCACCGATGTACTGATCAACTGGTAACCAGTAGTTAGCTGCATCCTTATCAAACATCTCTTTTTCGTCACGTGGTGAGCAGTAACGAGCGTAATACCATGATGATTCCATGAAGGTATCAAAGGTATCAGTTTCACGAGTAGCTGCCTTGCCCTTATAAGTGGTCTTGTACCAGCTCTCATCTGTCTTTAATGGAGAGATTACGCCATCGATCTTTACGTTGCCTGGTAATTCAACTGGTAGATTCTCATCTAACTCAGGAACAATTTCACCAGTCTCATCGATGGTTAACATTGGGATAGGTGCACCCCAGTAACGCTGACGAGAAATACCCCAGTCACGTAATCTGTAGTTTACCTTTCTCTCTGCACAGCCCATTGACTCTAACTTGTCTGCAATTCCCTTGAAAGCTTCTTCAAAGTTCATGCCGTCAAACTCACCTGAGTGGCAAGCAATACCGTGCTCAGTGAAAGCGTGCTCTGATAAATCAGGATCATCTGAATCTTTTGAAGCCTTGATTACAGGAATAATGTCAATACCGTACTTCTTAGCAAATTCATAATCACGATCATCATGACCAGGAACTGACATCACAGCACCGGTACCGTAATCCATAATTACGAAGTTAGCTACATAAATAGGAACCTTGCGACCATTTAATGGGTGGATAGCATACAGACCTGTAGCCATACCTTTCTTTTCCATGGTTGCAATATCAGCTTCAGCAAACTTCTGAGTACGGCACTCTTTGCAGAAAGCGTCTAACTCAGGGTTGGTCTCACAGCATTTCTTTACTAATGGGTGATTTGCTGAAATTGAAATGTAGGTAATACCCATGAAGGTATCAGGACGAGTGGTATAAACAGTAAAGGTTTCATCACTGTCTGCTACTTTAAAGGTAATGTTTAAACCTTCAGAACGACCAATCCAGTTGCGCTGCATGGTACGAACACGCTCAGGCCAACCGTCTAACTGGTCTAAGTCTTTTAATAATTCATCAGCATAAGCTGTGATCTTTAAATACCACTGTGGAATTTCACGCTGTTCAACTTTAGAACCGCATCTCCAGCAGCAACCGTCTTCAACCTGCTCGTTTGCAAGAACAGTGTGATCAACAGGACACCAGTTAACAGTTGAAAGCTTCTTGTAAACTAAGCCTTTCTTGTATAACTCACCGAAGAACTTCTGTTCCCACTTGTAGTACTCAGGACGGCAGGTAGCAACTTCTCTTGCCCAATCGTATGAAAGACCTAATGACTTTAACTGCTTCTTCATGTAGTCAATGTTTGAATAGGTCCAGTCGCTAGGCTGTTTGTTGTTCTTAATTGCAGCATTTTCAGCAGGCATACCAAAAGCATCCCAACCGATAGGTGCTAAAACATTCTTACCTAATAAACGGTTAAAACGTGCAATTACGTCACCAATGGTGTAGTTACGTACGTGACCCATGTGTAAACGACCTGATGGGTATGGGAACATAACTAAGCAGTAATACTTTTCTTTATTCTTATCTTCTGTTGCATGGAAGGTTTGATGATCGGCCCAGTACTTTTGTACCTCTGGCTCGATTTCTTGTGGATTGTATGCAACTTTATTGGCAGACATCGACATTGCTCCGAAAATAACTTTGAAGTTTAAACTTTATAAAACTCTTTTTTGTATAAAAGAATTTGTAAAAAAATATCTAGTAAAAAATAATCTCATATTTTGCCACATTTACAGGCAAATTTGACCAAAATCACGCAAAAATATATGAAAGCTGGAGGGGAAAAGTCAGAGCAAAAGTTATAGTGAGAAATTTCTTTTTGCTCTATAAATACAAAATTGTGCTCTCTTGCGCATTTTGTCTATAAAAATAGTACAATTAGCACAGTTTTGAAAACTGTACAAAATGTAAAAAAGCAGAGACAGATTTATCATGTTAAAAAAATTAGCTTTGGCAGTATCTTTAGTAGCTTCATTTCAAGTAGCTCAAGCCACCACTAATATTTATCCATTAAATGGTCACCAGGTTTTAGGTGAAGAACAGGTTTATTCAATTAACGATGCCGGTACTACAACTTTAGAATTTGTAGCTGCTGAGTATCACTTAGGTTTGTCTAATATGATTGAGGCAAATCCTGAGGTTGATCCTATCGTTCCTGCTAAAGGTTCAAAACTGATTATCCCTACAAAGCTGATTCTGCCACCTACAGTTCATGAAGGCATTATCATCAATTCAGCTGAAATGAGACTGTATTATTTCAATGGCAATAAGGTTGAAGTTTATCCAATCGGTATCGGTCAGTTAGGTAAAGGTACACCTATGGCATGGGTTACCAAGGTAGAACGTAAGAAGGCAGGTCCTACCTGGACTCCTACAGCTAAGATGAGAGCAGAGTATGCAGCAGAAGGCGAGTACTTGCCAGCTGTAGTTCCAGCAGGTCCCGATAATCCTATGGGCTTATATGCAATGTACGTGGGCAAGCTATACGCAATTCATGGTACTAATGCTGACTTTGGTATTGGTTTACGTGTAAGTCATGGTTGTGTGCGTCTGCGTAATGAGGATAACGAGACCTTATTCCACAAGGTTCCAGTGGGTACACGTGTAGAATTTATCAATCAGCCTATTAAGTTTGCTGAAGAACCAAACGGTGATCTTTATATTGAGGTTCACCAGCCTCTATCAAGAAGTGAATCAGAATTTGAGAATTTTGATACAACCGTCCCATTCTCATTTACACAAGCTCAGTTACAATTCTTCAAAGATCCAAGAATCAATCAGGATATTCTTAAAAAAGCACTTGATGAGCGTTCAGGTCGACCAGTGCTCCTAAATCCACCAGAGTTTTAACTGTAGTTATTAATGAGAATCAAAGTAACAGCGTTAGCCGTTTTAATACAGACCTTAGTGCTGTCACAAACTAGTTTTGCGCAAATCGAGCTTCCAGGATATGTGGATCCTCGATTTGGTAAACCAAAATCAACGCTGTATGACTTGGTTACTGCTAAGCCAGAACCTGAGGAAATGTTCTGGCTTAAAGATTCTCTGTTTACTCCATCCATTGAGTCCTCAGAAAAGAAAGTTGATGTTCTTTTTGAAAGTAAAACCTTTGGAAAAGTAAAACCACCTAAGACACTTACAGTCTTAAATGACACCTTATCTGACTATGTAGATGCTAATACTTCTAGCGTCCTGACCTACCTGTTTAAAGATTACTTAAAAAAAGGCAAGTTCTATAAGATCCCACTTGTGGTTGATACCGATAAAAATCGAGCAACCAGAGGCTATGATGAGCTTTACTCATTTGATTCTGTCTGCTCTGGTTTAGGTGTATTAGAAGCTGATTTAAAAGGTAAGTGTGTAAGAGAAAATGAGCGCTCTTTTGGTTTAATTGAAATCAATTACTCAAAAGATCTTGAGCTGTATAAGTCAAAGTTACAATTAAAGCAGATCCCTGATAATGGTTTAAATGAGTCTTACTCATTTAAGCTATTAAGCTCATTTCCAGCTTTATTAGGTTTCAGATCATCTCATGATACTGAAGGCTTTTATAAGCCATTAACTTCATTTGACAGAAACTTATATTCAGAGAAATTAGAAAAGTATATTCTGCCTGAAAACAAGTTCTCAGATTTTGGAGAGGACTGTTTTTACTCCTCATATGACAAGTGCGGCCTCTATTTTGGAGGACGTAATACTCAGTTACTCTTAGGTCAGGCTACAGTTACTCATGACAAGATCCCTTTTAGTAAAGATCTTAACTTAGCTGTACATTTTGGTTTTAACAACCGACCTTATTTGAATTTAAGAAACACAATTCTTTCAGATTCATCTTTCATCAATTATGGCTTCTATACTCAAGCTGAACTGATGATGCTAAAAGACTTAGGTTACAACATTAACGATAGAGAGTTCTATTCAAACTCACTGTACAAGAGCGGTACTAAGTTACATCGCAACCACATTGTCTTTAATCAGGGCTTCTATGCCTGGTCAGATGCAATACATGACTATAAGACAGATCAACCTTCAAGGATCCCTGTTTCTATAGCAAGCCACATCTTTGGTAACTACAACGATGTAGTACAAAAGGGCACTATTGCAAGTGTCGGCTATTCTTCAATTGGTATCAGAATTGATGGTTCCTACAATAATGTAACTGTAGATAAGAACACAGCAATATATGAGAACGGTATTGGTTCTAGCGGTATTGCAGTAACCTATGGCCGAGATAATGTAATCAACGTTGATGGTTCTGTTGCAGCTAACTCTGAAGATGGTGTCGGTATCAGATTTGACTTTGGCTCAAATGCATTATCTGATATGCGTGAATATCAAGGCTCTTACAGAAGAGTTAGAACTTATGATGCCCAAAGAGGCATCTTAAAAAGAGAGAACGCTCAGAGTGTAAATGCTCCTGAGGAAATCAGGGGACCTATAGTATCAGAACTTAATATTAAAGGTTCTGTTTCGGGCAAAAAACACGCTATCTTTATTGATGAGTCTGCTCATGTAAAACAGATAAACTTCATGAACAGAGCTAAGATCACAGGAAACATCACCTCTAACTTTGAAGCTTATCTTGGGGATAACGGTAAGACCTTCCTTGCAAATCATAAAAATCATGCACTCTTACCTGGTATCTTACAGTTTGATGATCCATTCAAACCAATCAATGCTTATGAGGTCAAAAAGAAACTTGCCTCATTAAATACCAATGTAAATTTTGGTGTTAAAGATGCTGAGTATTCAATGGATAACAAGCTCTTGCGCTATGTGCCTGATAAGAAGTCATCAGTAGTAATTGACGGTGATGTTACAGGTAAGTCTTTTATTCTTTCAGCCTTTGGCGGTCATACCACGATTAAAGGCACCTTAGATGTAAAACGTCTGTATGTAGGCGACTCTGTAGTTAATTTTAAAGGTTCTAAGAAAGGCTTAAATACAGTTGATGAACTTGAAATTAGCCGTGGTGGACAGCTTGATCTGTCAAATGGAATCCCAGATACCTTTGTAGTTAAAAATAATGCTGTAATTTCAAGTAAAGGCGTGATCTGCGTTGATATTGATAAAGATGGCAATATCTTAGACAGGGTAGATGCTGAAAATGGTTTTAGTGCTCATGACTCTATCGTAAATTTAGAGCCTGGTCTTTCATATAACGATATTAAGAGCTACCAGTCAGATCCTAAAGCTCTATTAAAATTGATGAACAATTTTAATCGCAAAGCCAATACGCTTTTAAGTCCTTATGGAGTAACTTCTAAATATCCAAAACACATTTGGTATATTCAAGGTGATATGGGTAGAAAGGTAAGTTGCTCATCACGTGGCTGTCATTTAGGAGACTTTGTAAACAGCTATTCAAAATCAGCTGAAGAGCTACCTCTATGGCGCTATATCTTAAGCTTTATAGGCTGTTTTGTTATGCTGATCTTAACTGTTGTCATGTTAAAGAAGTCAGGCAACGGACGTTTTGGTTAATTTCTTTTATTATGCATAACGCCTCGGGTGAGGCGTCATCTTTAACATATCTTGCTGTGGAAAATCTTCCTTTAGTTTTATTGTATTGTTGTTTTCTTTTACAAAGAAGAGTTTTTCCTAAAGTAACTTAGCCAAGTTTGAGTTATCAATTAGTTCAGGAGTGCATAGGTATGAATCCATATCTTTTACTCCGTTATTGTAGGTTGTAGTATCATTTACGGTTGCTTTATGACCTGAACTGATTGACTTTAGCATATCTAAAACTGCTTCATGAAGCTCTTCACTTGATTTATAGATAGTCATTGCCTGATATCCTTCTTTTACATTCTTTAAAGCTTCAGCTGTGGCATCCTGTCCTGTAATTACAGGAATGTTTGATGGAGTGTATCCTCTTTTCTTTAAGGTAAAGATAATGCCTTCACTCAAACAATCAGCTAGAGATAAAATTCCATCGAGTTTTGTTCCGCCATTAGCGCTGTAACCTACAGTATCTAAGATCTCGTCCATTCTTTTACTTGCAAGATCTGTTCTCCAACCAGGAATATTAGTTTGTTCTGGACTAATTTTTCCTGACTTAACTATTAATGCGCCTCTGTCCAAATAAGGCTTTAAGATCTTCATGGCTTCTTCATAAAAGAAGTGTGCGTTTTTGTCATCAAGTGAGCCATAAAAGATCTCGATATTTTTTGGATTATCTACTGTAGGCTGTAGTTTATCGATTAGGTACTGACCTTGAATTTTGCCTACCTGCTGATTGTCAAAAGATACATAGTAAGTTACAGCATCAGTTCCTGTAATTAGTCTGTCATAACTAATTACAGGAATGTTTTTCCTTTTAGCGTCTTTTAAAGACTCGGTTAAGGCATTGCCATCTATTGAACCTATAACAAGAGCATCAACATTACTATCAGCTAATCTTTTGATTTGTCTGTTTTGCAGAGTGATATCGCTATCTCCACCGTAGAATAACTCTACATTAAAACCTTTGCTCTTTAGCTGTTGTTCAAGTTCAAAACCTTCGTGATACCAGCGATCTTCGTTTTGAGTAGGCATAACTACACCTACAGTGTAAGCCTGAGTTTGTAAGGTGAAAAATAAAGACAGAGTTGAGATTATAACTTTTTGAAATTTCATACTAAGCCTCAAGTGCTATGTAAAGATTTATACTTTAATTTTGTTGCCCAGATCATATTACTTTTCTTATAACGATATTCAGTTAATTTTTTGAGAAATTTCTCATTTTGAATTGCAAAAATTTTCATAAATACAAAAAATCTGTGATATTTATCAAAATGCTTAACTAAATGTATGTACATTTAATAAATATTGATTACGGGAAATAATCGACTGCTAGAACAATGCTATTGTTCAAACGTTAAATTTAGAAAGGATGAAATGTAAATTCAAAAACTTTAAGTAAGCTTTAAGATAATAATGACAGAGTTAATCAGGTTGTTTATTGTAGTTTGCATCAACTGGCTTTAATCTTTTAGTTAACATGGTTATGTTAATATGCCCTCAGTCAGATTTTAAAAATTTTAAGAGTGATACACTTAACTTCCATGACTTGATATCAATACAGTAAGAAGTAAACAATTCAAAGGTCTTTATAATATGAAAGAGACAAAAAATTCAAGTTACGAGCTTAAGGAAGGTAACTTTGACCCTCGACAAGTATTAACTGAGGATGATCTAAGATCTATTTTTTCCATAATCTATTCCTCTCGTTCTAAAAAGACAACTTCTTACAAATATGCTCTTATCAATGCGATTTTGTGTAACTTAGCTAATATTGACTGTGCTTTGTCGCTGTCATTTAATACTGTCTTTTATACCTTTGCTGAATCTTACTGGAATATTATAGTTAACTTTAAAATTAAGCCTGCAAGAGTAGAAAAGTCTGCAAAGATCTACTCAATTATTGATGAATGCAGTAAAAAGCTTGATGTCAATGAGGCAATACCATTTGATTCTCTATCATCAGACAATATAAAAACAGTTGTAAAAGCCGTTGAAAGTGATGCCAAGAAATATGTAATCGGAGCTCTGTTTGGAGATTCACAAGGTACGTTCTATAGCTTTAGCAAAAAAGAGAAAGTCATCAGATTAAATCCTGTGGTCTATCAGTATCTTTTAAAGAATAAGCCTCTAATTGAAAAGGTAAATTATCTTGAGTGGACTCGTTTCTTATTAGAAAAAGAGTTAGACGTTGTAAGTCCTAAGAATATCATTGATGCATTAACATTATCGACAAAAAGGTCTGATTTAAGTTCTTTCCAGAAAATTCTCTATGAGACCTTTAATGAGCATAAGTGTTTCTACTGTGGAAAAGAACTCAAGAATAATGAAGTTCATGTAGATCATTTCATTCCATGGTCTTTTATCAAAGACGACAGACTTTGGAACTTTGTTATTAGTTGCCCTCATTGCAATGAGAGTAAGAGTGACAAGTTAGCGTCAACAGAGCTATTACATCGCTTAGTTAAAAGAAATGAAGATATCATAAGTAAGCAACCGGCAGGAAACATACTCATCAATACCAATGAGTATGACAACACAACTTTAATGCGGTTTTATCATATTGCCAAAATGAATGGATTTGAGCTGTGGAATAAAAGTAACTCAAGATAGCTTTTGACAGTTTTAGTGTATTTATCTTGTAAATCAACAGGTAACGTACTTTTGTGCCATACATTTGTAGTAATGTCAAAGTACGTTACTCAAGCTTAAAGTTTTACTTATGGTCTAATGAGCTTATTTAGCTGTTCTTGTAGCTCGTCAGGTTTTCTTACAATGCCTACGATACCAAAGATAATCAGTAAGACAATAATTCCTAAGACACCATAATTACCAATCTTACTGTAAAGACTTTGTCCTGATACAGGAGTAAAAGTAAAGTCAATTGATGAAGCTACATCTGTAGCCATTACCTTTTCAATCTTACCGAACTGATTGATATAGGCAGTGATACCACTGTTAGTATCTCTTAGCATTGGCTTTTGTAATTCTAGTGATCTCATTCTTGCAATATTCAGATGCTGAACAGGTGCTTTGGTAGGACCAAACCATGAGTCATTAGATAACATGATGATGCCATTGGTCTTATCTGAATCGATTGCTTTGATAGTTTCAGGAAAGATTGCCTCATAGCAGATTGCAGGTGTTAGCTGTAATCCTTTTACCTTGATAGGATCTTGTACCTTATCTCCATAAGAGAAACTTGAATTTGGAATTACAAAGATAGAACCTAAAGGTCTTAAAAGATCTGCAAAAGGAACAATCTCGCCAAATGGAACTAACTCTCTTTTATTGTAAGGAGTAATTGAGAGTACATCTGAAGTCTCACCTAGAGCAATAATGGAGTTATAAGCATGAATTCCAGCATCTGGTGTGGAGAGAATTCCGGTAATGAGAGTACTGCTTTTTTCTTTAAAGGCATTGTTTAAATCTTCAACTAAAGAAGTGCCGTACTCAAGAGCAAAAGGTAGAGCAGACTCAGGCCAAATAATCAGGCTGTCATTTCTAATCTTATCTTTAGTAAGATCCCAATAGGTAGCTACTACCTCATTGGTTCTAGAACCATCGTTTCTTACCTGCTGTTCGATGTTACCCTGTACCATGGTGACATCAACGCTCTTAAGCGGTGTTACAAAACTAATACCCTCTAAAAAGATACCTAAAAGTAGGATCATAGCTGCAATTGGTAAGAATAAGAATCTGCGTAATGCTGTTAGAGCAATAGCGCCTGACATAATATAAATTAAGGCACTGATACCTCTTACACCAACAAATGGAGCAAAGTTCTTTAAAGGACCATCTACACAGCTATAGCCTGGATATAACCAAGGGAAGCCAGTTAAGAACCAGCCTGTAAAGTAATCGCCTAAGATAAAGGCAACCGGCATAAAGCAGATTAAAAAGACCGCAGTTTTACCTTTTGCAAGATAAAAAGCTACAGTATTTAAAACAGCATAAGGCAGAGCAATATATAAGAAACTAAATACTACAATTACAAAGTTTGATAGAACAGCAGGTAGTTCACCAAAGCCTTCCATTACAAAGTTTAACCAAGTTAAAGATACATTTGCATAGGAAGCATAAAAGAGCAGGGTAGTAAAAAAGACTTTCTTTTTAGATTTAGCTACAGATAAAAGCATCATCATGAATGCATAAGCTAGAATTGCTGTAGGCCAAATCTCAAATGGAGCTAAAGCACAGCTTAAGAGTACACCTAAAACAATAGCGCAGATTGCTCCACCCCATTTACTGTTTACGATGTTCAAAAGTCTTGAGCCATCTAAAGCATTCATTAAGAAAAAAATAATTTTAAACATACAATGCTCTTTGTTAACTGTTGTCTTGGTTGTTTTATAGCGTGATTTATATCGTCTAAATAAATCGTAAAGTTATATTGAGTAAAAAGCTGCACGAGTGCAGCTTTTAATTAAATATTACTTTGTACTTCTAAAGAGATCCTTTTACTCTTCATCTGCCTTTTCAGATACATGAAGTTCTAAAAGGTGAACTCTTCTTTCATTAGCTTCTAATACCTTAAAGTGGAAGTTCTTAATATCAATACACTCACCAACTTTAGGGAACTTACCCCAAACGTGGGTAATTAAACCTGCCACTGTATCAACATCAGCTAATGAGGCTAAGTCAGTCTTAAAGTACTCATCAAACTCTTCAATTGGAGTAAGACCGTTGATGATAAATGAACCATCATCCTTACTCTTGATGATGTTCTCTGAATTTACTTTGGTATCATATTCATCATCAATATCACCTACTATGATCTCTAAGATATCCTCAATGGTAACTAAACCTGAAACACCACCGAACTCATCTACAACAATAGCAATATGGAAACGGTTCTGCTGGAACTCTTTGAGCATAGCATTAACATGCTTTGCCTCAGGTACAATCACAGGATTTCTTAGAAGTGATTTGATACCACCTGTAAGAGTCTTAAGACCGGCTGTATAAGGAATAAGATCTTTTGCTAAAAGAATACCTACTACATGATCTTTATCTTCACTGATAACAGGGTAACGTGAGTGACCATGCTCTAGGACTACTTTAGCTGCTTCTTCTAAGGTTGCGTTTAGATTGATAGCAACAATATCAGAGCTTGGGATCATGACATCTGATACGCGCAGACGGTTGATATCAAAGATACCCTGGATCATGTCCTCAGTGTCTTCATCAATTACATCATTCTCAGATGCCTCATGAATAACCTGCTCAAGTTCATTTTGATTTGATGGTTCTCCTTTTTTAGAGAACAATTTTGATAAAAATGAACCATGCTCTTCATCATGATTGTCGTTCATGTTTGTTCCTTAAAGCTTGTGTGTTCTATCGTAAAGCTAAAGTTATCTGTATTAGAAACTGTGTTAGTACTAAATCTTACCTAAAGCTCTTGGTTTTAGGTACTGTTTTCATCACAAATGCTACATTCTGCAGCAAGATGCTACTGAGTTTCGTATGGATTCTTAAAACCTAATTTCGCTAAGGTTTCAATCTCTAAAGGTTCCATAACCTTTGCATCACACTCTTCGATGTGATCGTAGCCAATTAGATGCAGACAGCCGTGTACGATTAAATGGCAGAAATGCTCTTCTAAAGTCTTATTCTGCTCTTTGCACTCGCGCTCTAGCACTTCTTTGCAGATCACCAGATCACCAATAATTGGTAACTCTTCGATACCTTCTGGCATTTCAAAAGGGAAAGAGAGAATATTAGTAGGTCTGTCTACATGTCTGTAGGTCTTATTAAGCTCATGAATTTCAGCACTGTCTACCATACGGATAGTAAGTTCTGAGTCTTTAGTTCTACCACCGGTAATTAAAGCAGTTTTAGCCCATAAAGTCATTTTCTCAAGACTTGGGTATGATTCTAAAGGTTCATCTGTAGCAATTTGCAGATCGATATTAACTTCCATTACTAAGACTCCTTGTTAGAGAGCTCTTTGTCCATAGCTTTTGACATCTGCTCTTTTAATTTAGCCTGCTCTTTGTCATAGGCATCATAAGCATTAACAATTGCAGCTACTACAGGGTGACGTACCACATCAGTTGACTCAAAGAAGGTAAAGCCAATTTCAGGTAAGGCGTGTAAGACTTCAATTGCCTGTTTAAGGCCAGAGCGTACATTTCTTGGTAAGTCAATCTGGCTAGGATCGCCTGTAATTACAGCTCTTGAGTTAAAACCAATACGGGTTAAGAACATCTTCATCTGTTCTACAGTGGTGTTCTGAGCTTCATCTAAAATAATGAAAGAATCATTTAAGGTACGACCTCTCATATAAGCTAAAGGCGCAATTTCAATGATTTGTCTTTCAATTAACTTTTCAACTTTCTCAAAACCTAGCATCTCAAAGAGCGCGTCATAAAGTGGTCTTAAGTAAGGATCAACCTTTTGAGATAAATCACCTGGTAAGAAACCTAACTTTTCACCAGCTTCAACTGCAGGTCTAGTTAAAATAATTCTGCGAACTTCATTGCGCTCTAGAGCATCAACAGCAGCTGCTACAGCAAGATAAGTCTTACCGGTACCGGCAGGACCAATACCAAAGCTTACATCATGAGAATTGATTTTAGTGATATAGTCAGACTGATTTGAGGTTCTTGCTTTTACAAAGCCTCTTTTAGTCTTAAAGTTATTAGCTTTATGGTACAGAGAATCAATAGAACCTTTTGATTCATCCTGTTCATAATCACGGTCATCATTTTCAACATGAGAAAACTCAGTGATAGCTAAATGAACCATATCAGGTGTTACTTCTGATGGCTTTTTGGTACCTTTTAAAGGAGCGGTATCTACATAAAGGCCTTTAACTAATTTCTCAGCCTTTTTAACTTTTGAAGGAGCTCCTTCAATGTGGAAATGAGCTCCAGAGTAGGTGATCTTTACACCTAATCTTTTATCAATTTGTTTAAGATTCTCATCTTCAGGACCAACTAAATAGGCAATTCTGTCTTTATTATCTGGTTCTAGTGAGAAATCTGTAACAACGTTATTCATTACTTAATTTGCCTTATAAAATTGTCATGCTGTTTTGCATGACAAGATCTTTTTAAACTAATTCACCTTTTAGAGTATGGGCAATAACAGAGGTGATCTTTACATCAACCATCTTGCCTACTAAAGATAAAGGTCCTTTGAAGACTACAATGCGACCTGATGATGAGCGGGACTTTAACTCGCTTTCATCTTTTCTTGAGGTGCCTTCAACAAGACATCTTTGAGTAGTACCTAAGAATGACTGAGTATATTCTGAAGCTAACTCTTCAAGGCGGTTCTGTAATCTGTAAAGACGCTGCATCTTGACCTCTTTAGGTACAGGATCTTCAAGTTTAGCAGCAGGTGTACCTGGTCTTATTGAGTACACAAAAGAGAAGCTTTGATCGAACTTTACTTCATTTACAACTTTCATGGTCTCTTCAAAGTCTTCATCGGTCTCGCCAGGGAAACCTACGATAAAGTCTGATGAGATATGTACAGTAGGTCTTGCCTCACGTAATTTTTTTACAAGATTTATATACTGCTTTGCTGTATATCTTCTGTGCATAGCATGTAAAATTCTGTCAGAACCTGACTGAATTGGCACATGGATAGAATCTGAAATCACATCAAGATCATGAACTGCTTTAATGATGTCATCAGTAAAGTCCATAGGGTTAGAGGTAGTAAATCTAATTCTCTCTACACCTGGAATTGCTGCAATTTCATATAAAAGTGATGAGAAGTTGCAGACAGTACCATCAGGATTTAGGCCATGGTATGAGTTTACGTTCTGACCTAATAAATGGATCTCTAAAACACCGTTTGAAATGTGGTTTACACATTCATCTAAAATGTCTTGAACAGGACGTGACTGCTCTTCACCACGAGTATAAGGTACGATGCAGTAGGTGCACTTGTTAGAGCAACCTTCCATGATGGTTACAAAAGCACTAGGACCTACAGGACCTGACTCTGGCATATAGTCAAACTTATCAATAGCATCAGCTGTAACATCAACCACAGGTTTACCTGTTGCTGTAAACTGACCAATCATCTGAGGCAGACGGTGAATGGTTCTTGGTCCAAAGATGATGTTTACACTCTTATCTAACTCAAGGATCTGTTCGGCAAGTTCAGAACCTACACAGCCACCTAAAGCAATAATGGTGTCATCATTGATGTCACCTGTGTGGCGCCATGAAGCAATTTGATTGAAAACTTTATCTTCAGCTTTAGCTCTTACTGCACATGTAACTAAAACTACGATGTCAGCATCTTTAGGAGAATTTACCTGAGCAAAACCTGCTGCAGTTAAAAGATCTTTAATTCTGCCACCGTCATAAACGTTCATCTGACAGCCCCAAACTTCTACATAGAAGGAGCCTAACTGCATTTTAAAATTGTCTTTAAGTGTAGTTGTAATATTCATGTTTTCTAATTTAAAGGTTTTCTGACAATGCACTTGTCAAATAGTTCTGTCATTAAAGTGTAATCACCTGCAAAAGCATTGATAGATGCATAAAGCATCATTTTAGCATTGCATCTTGAATAATCTACATAAAAGCCTGTAGGTAACAAAAGTTCTCTAATGAACTCTCTTTGAGTTCTGCCATTGCCTTCTCTAAAAGGATGAATGGCATTGATTTCACCTAAGTAATAGGCAGCCTTAGAGGCAATGTTATCTTCAGAGCAGTCTTTTAAGTAGTTTTCACTTTTCAGTTTTAAAAATAACTTGTTCAGTTCTTTTTCAATAAAGTTAGCATCGCAGAATAACAGCTCTTTTGAGATGTTAACCATGCGAAATTGTCCTGCCCAAGTATAGATATCCTGAAATATATAGTGATGGATCTTTTTTAGGTGAGTAAGATCGAAGTTTCCTGAAACCGGCTTTTTCAAGAGATCAACAATCCTCGCAGCAGTGCACATTCTCTCTAACTGAGAGAGAACCTTAGGATCATGTTCTCCAAAATTATTGATTAGAACTTCTGTTCCAGGATAGCAATAAACTGTGTCGAAGGACGAAGCTTCCAAAATTCAAGCTGCCTTATACTCTTTGGTAAGTTTTAATAAAAGCTCTTGGTACTCTTTTAAGGTGATCTTGCCATCAGCATAGCTCTTTAATAGCTTTTCCTGCTCTTCATTCAGGCTTAGATTTTCCATGGCTAGAGTAGCTTTTACTTCGTCAAGTAGCATATAAACTCCGTTTGTTAATTAACATGTAAATTATATCAGAAAAGGCTAAAACTAGACATTGAAAGACGCATAAAAAGTGCAATTTTAAGGGAAATTTTTTGCAAAACGAGAAGCTCAAATCAGGCTAAAAAACGCAAAAAAAAATCCCAGACAAAGGAGACGCCTGGGACTGGATGAGGTATGTGTGAACCTGTATATGTGTATTGCTACACTAAACACTATGAATGCACATCAAAACAAACTTGCTTGCGTTAAGAAAACTTGTGGAATTTAACTTCCTCGTCATCTCAACCTCGAGAGTAATATTAAGATTTAAAACTTAGTAAACACTTAGAATTTCTAATTTTTCAAATATTTATTGCTCTCTTTTAGAAATGTTTGTTCTCATCCAATTTCGCTTTCATCCAAAATTAAAGTCCTGATACTAATATACTGATATTGAAAGTATCCTTAGGAATACTATCGTCCAAGTGCAGACATACGAGCTCTTTACAATCATCATCAAAACAACTTTCAATTTCGTCGAGGAGTTTCTTAAAATCTTCGGCTAAAAAATTACTGTTTGTTGTGATGTTAAACAATGCTCCTTTAGGCTTTAAATTGAGTTTTTCTACAAAGCCTTTTAAGTTGCTTATGCCTGTGGACTTTAAAGTAGCAACTACAGCTTTGCCACTACCTTTTAACAGAGATTTAAGATCAGCATAATCAATAGCTATGAAACTTATATATACCAGTGGATAGACAATGGTATTAACTGCTTTTGCTATAAGTTCTGTTACTGCTGGTTTTTCATCAGAGTTTTGGTCTAAATCAATGACGCTGTCGTTTACGTTGATGACTGCATCAAGAGCTTTTTCAAAATTTAGAATATTAGGATTGCTGTTTCGCTCTTGAGCAGCACTATTTTCAATACCTACTGTAAGATTATCTTCAGCAATAGAAGCTTTAGATATTTCAATAGCAAGATTGCTGTAAAGAGTACTTTGCATATCTGCAATGATGATTGCAAGATCAGTCTCTTTGACAAGGCTTTTAATCGTAGAGATTAACTTTTCATGCTCTGCTTTTGCATTTATAGCAGAGTCATTGTTTTCAACCTGCATTTTAATATTAGCTTTTGATGAGGTTAACTCGTTTAAGTTACTGCTCAATGCTATGTAATTTATACAACCTTCATACAAGTCAGCCACACTGTTCATAGCTGAAATAGAGTCTTCTCCAACAGCAAAGACTTTGATTGAAGGTAAACAATCATGATCAATAATTTCTGGGTAAGTTTTGGAAATGAGCATATAAGATCCCTTTTGAGAAAATAAATTTTACGGATTTACCTTTAGTGTTAATTCATGGCTACTTTTTCTTGTAAATTATCCTTTTTTCAATTTTCCTTGTTTTATAAGTGCTAAAACTCTTTTGCATTCTTTGTAAGGATTTTTAATGTACATATCGCCAAATTCGAATTCATCTGACCACTGACACTCTATTCCATCTCCTTGAAGAAAGCCGAATACATATTGGCACTTCTCGCAGTCACTAGCTTGAGACTCATCGAGAGTTACAACTCTGTCTTTTTTCTTGCAGAATACTTTTCCTTTTTGGTCAATGTAATTTAAATGGTCAACAAGGCGCAATTTCATGTAATTCACCATCTATTTTGTGGTCAGACTCTTTATTTATCGAAGATACAGCCACAAAATCGTGGCTGTATTAAGCCTTAGCAGATATCTGCGTTTTCAACAAAATCTACAGCTTCATTCCAAAAGGTTGCATCAGAGCTTAAAAACACGGTGGCATTTCTCTCTGAGACTAACTCTTCGGCAATACGGATCTGCTTGTTAAGATTTTTTACCTCTTTAGGTAAATTAAGCTTAGTGTTAATCCTGTAATGCTTTTCAACCACACGACCTAATTGCTTGGTGTCAGGATTGAACTCGTGTGCATCAAATTCTTTTTTTACTTCATGAAAGTCAGTTAAATCCGACTGTAAATCAGTGTACAGGCGTCTTCTTTCTTTAAGACATTCAATCAGGTTCAAGTAATGTCTTGTAGACTTACCGTTTATAACTCTGTTATTGGCATTATCAATTTCATTGTTAAGTTGTTCTAGATAAGCCTGAGCTTTCAGATAAAGCTCGATGAGCTTATCTAGTTTTGTGTCATTTTCCTTTTCTGTACTCTCGTCTTTGAAAAATTCTTCGGTTGTATCAATCTCTGATGTTAGATCTTCAGCTCTGATTTCTCTATCAAGTTCAGAGATAGTTTTTCTAAAAAAGCCACGTAAAACGAAAGCTCTAGCTAAGGTAATTTTTGCCATGATTAAATCCTCTAAAAATTGCAAAAAAAGCTATAAATTTGCTTATTTAGGTACAAATATCGAAAAAAAACTTCAAAAGTACCAATATTTGCAAGATTTAGCTAAAAAAGGTAAAGACAAATTGCAATAAGAAAAAAACAATTGCAAGTTAGTTTTTACACTTAGTTTTTACACTGTAAAGGCTTATCAGAGCGCAGAAATTAAGGTTTACTCTGTAAGCTCAGAAAAAATCACTTAACCTATAACTGAGTCGTAAGTTTTAAAGTATTCAAAATTTTAAAATTTTGCCAGACGACTCTAAGTGAGGATCTTTTGTTCTCTGTGCCTAAATTCTTAGGCATGCAAAGAGAGATTAAAGGAGTAAATTTTGACATGATCCAATTTTCAGTCGTTAATACTTCAAGTGTCTATTCTCAATTACTTTCTGTTGATCTTTTCTGACCGTCTGTTTAGAGCGAGGCGATAGGTCGCTTTCTTGATATGTATTGTAGAAAGCTATCGTTCCAGATCATGAAACATGTTGAAAATAATTTAATATAGGGGAGTTCTATAAATTAAACTTCAAAAACCTCGTTACCAAGCGTAATTGAGTC
>OMZC01000012.1 GCA_900315395.1 uncultured Gammaproteobacteria bacterium | reverse complement strand
ATTATAAAAGAAGAGAGATTCATTTCTCTGTCATTTCATTCTGTTTCCACTACATCCCCCCCCAGTGAAGTATATTTAATATACGATGTAACATTATATTTCTCCAAAAGAGTAAAAAACAGTTAAAATCCTGTCATCCAAAAAGGATGACAGGATTTAAGACATCGATAGTTAATTAGATGTCTTTAGCAAACTTAATTGCACGACCAATGTAAGTAGCAGGAGTTAGACCACGCAGTAAAGCCTTAGCTTCCTCAGGCATATCAAGAGACTCTAAGAAGTTCTCCATGATTTCCTTGGTTACTTTCTGACCGCGTGTTAAAGCCTTTAACTTCTCGTATGGATTAGCAATACCATAACGACGCATTACAGTCTGGTAAGGTTCTGCTAAAACTTCCCAGTTGTTATCTAACTCTAAAGCAGTGTGCTCTGGGTTAGCCTGTAACTTAGAAATACCCTTTAAGGTTGATTTGTAAGCAATGATTGAGTAACCAAAAGCAACACCTAAGTTACGTAATACGGTTGAATCAGTTAAATCTCTCTGGAAACGTGAAATAGGTAATTTGTTACCTAAATGTACGAACAGAGCATTAGCAATACCTAAGTTACCTTCTGAGTTCTCAAAGTCGATAGGATTTACTTTGTGAGGCATGGTTGAAGAGCCAATTTCACCCTTAATTGTCTTCTGAGTGAATACACCATTTGAAATATAACCCCAGATATCTCTATCAAAGTCAATTAAGATGGTGTTGAATCTGTCAACTGCGGCAAAAAGCTCAGCCATGTAATCGTGAGGTTCGATCTGAGTGGTATATGGATTGAAGGTTAAACCTAAATCCTCTTCAAAATGTTTTGAGAAAGCGTACCAGTCAATATCAGGATATGCTACAGAGTGAGCATTGAAGTTACCTACAGCACCGTTGATCTTACCCATGATTTCAACACGAGCAACTTCGTCACGCTGACGTCTCATGCGATATACAACGTTAGCCATCTCCTTACCAATAGTGGTTGGTGAAGCTGGCTGACCGTGGGTACGAGCTAATAGAGGAACTTCAGCATACTTGTGTGCGAGATCAGTAATAGCATCAATGATCTTATCTAAGATAGGTAAGATAACTTCTTCACGTGCAGTCTTTAACATTAAGGCGTGAGAGTTGTTATTGATATCTTCAGAGGTGCAGGCAAAGTGGATGAACTCGCGAACCTTTGCAATTTCGGAATTAGCAGCAGTCTTGTCTTTTAAGAAATACTCAACAGCCTTAACATCGTGGTTAGTTACAGCTTCACGCTCTTTGATGTTCTTAGCATCTTCTTCTGAGAAGTTTTTGATGATGTCATCGATAAAAGCGATGGTCTCTTTAGAGAACTGAGGTACTTCCTTAATCTGCTCACAAGCAGCTAAGTGCTTTAACCAGGTAAGCTCTACCTGAACACGGAAGCGCATTAAGCCATACTCTGAGAAGATAGGGCGTAATTCTTCAGTTTTTGAACCATAACGACCATCTAATGGTGATACAGCTGTTAATGATGATAATTCCATTTTGATCCTCTTTTGGTTAAGTAGAATTCTTTATCTAAACATGCAAACTTGCATATTTTAAAATTTCTTTTCTTCTGAAAATTAAGAAACGACGTCTGCCACCTACCTGTCTCCATAAGATCACAGCACGAATGCCGGCAAGTAATAGTGCTCTAATTCTTTCCTGATTATCAGTATCTCTTAAAAATCTTTCATCGCCATAGATTAAGAGTTTTGCAAAGTTAGGACTGATAATTGACTGATAAAGTGAGCCGAATAAGTGGAAGTTATTTTTAGTGTTGATAGATGAAACACTAAGTTCATCGTTTAAAAAGTCAGTATGCTCAGTGGTTACAGCTTTTGACAGAGCATCAATTTCATCAGATAGTCTTTGATAAATTCTCTGATTTCTCTCAACGCTGTGAGCCAATGTAATCAGTTTTAAAGCCATCTTAGTGACAACGATAGTATCAGCACCTTTTGATAAATCAGTTTTACCAAGACTGTCGATGATTTGTTTAAAACCTACAGTTAAGTATTCAGGATTATAGATATCTTCAACGGTTTTAGGATTAGTTACAGCAAGTGCTCTTAATACGCATGACACTGCTTTTTCATCATAATAGCCAGTTGAGGCAATTCTTTGAATTTGTGTACAGCACTGAAAGAGAGCACCTAAAGCAATAGTTTCTGATTTAATATCTGCCATTTTATTTCTCTTTAATATGTCTGTCGATTACAGCACCGCCTAGGCAATCCATACCCTGATAGAATACAACTGACTGACCTGGAGCTACGGCTGCAACAGGCTTTTTAAATCGTACAATTAGTCGGTCACCATCTCTTGTAACCACACATTCAACGTCAGGCTGTCTGTAACGGATTTTACATGTGCATTCAAATGGAAGAGTAGGGCATTCTGTAATCCAGGTTTCATGAACAGCTTCAAGACCTACTGAGTACAAAGCTGAATCATCATTTCCTTCAGCTACGATCAGCTCATTATTTTTAATGTCTTTTTCAACTACATACCAAGGCTTGCCGTTACCGTCTTTAGTACCGCCAATATGCAGACCTTTTCTCTGACCAATGGTAGCGTACATTAAGCCATCATGCTTACCTACAACTTTGCCATCAACAGTTCTAATTAGACCTGGTTTTGCAGGAATGTATTTAGATAAAAATTCATGGAAACGCTTTTCACCGATAAAGCAGATGCCTGTAGAATCTTTTTTCTTGGCTGTTGCAAGTCCCAATTTATCAGCAATAGCACGAACTTGAGGTTTTTCAATATCACCTACAGGGAAGAGCACTCTTTCTAAAACATTCTGTTCAATAGCATGTAGGAAATAGCTCTGATCTTTATTATTGTCATTGCCTCTTAAAAGGTGAGCTCTAGGAGTATTAAAGCTTCTCTGGCAATAGTGACCGGTTGCAATATAATCAGCATTTAAAACTTCCATTGCATACTGCATGAAGGCTTTAAATTTAATCTCTTTATTGCAAAGAATGTCAGGATTTGGAGTTCTTCCTTCTTTGTATTCAGATAAAAAGATTTCAAAAACGTTATCCCAATATTCAGCAGCAAAGTTGATGGTCTTAAGTTCAATACCTAATTTATCGCAAACCTTTTGAGCATCCTCTCTATCTTTAGCTGCAGCACAATATGAGTTGGTGTCATCCTCTTCCCAGTTTTTCATGAACAAAGCAGTAACATGCATGCCATTTTCTTTTAAAAGGGCAGCACTTACTGATGAATCAACACCACCAGAAATACCTAACACAACGTGTTTGCCTTGTAGCTTTTCATAGGGAATACGTGCATCAAATTCCATGTTTTACTCTTTAACTGAATATTATCTTTATCTTTTAAGGGTGAATGCTGTTAATGATAGAGAGTGGATATCTTTGACCTTTAAAATAAGCATCAAAATTCTTACCTACAAGTCTGGTTCTCCACTTGTCTTTACCGTTGTAAATCTCTTCTTTTGTATACCATTTAACAGCTAAGATCTCCTGATCAGGATCATCAGGTGACATATTTTCTTGATAATTTTTTAGCTTTGCTTCAAAGCAAAAGCGGTAGATGGTTTCGTTGTCTTTTACGTAGTCATCAATTGAAACCAGACTTAAAAGTTCAACGTCGCAACCAGTTTCTTCGTGACCTTCACGAATAGCAGCTTCAAGAATGGTTTCACGCGCATCGATGTGACCGCAGGGATTACCAAAAACTAGTCTGTTGTCCTGATCTTCATTATATTCTTCAACGATCAGGTATTTACCGTTATGCTCAACGATAAGAGCTACGGTTGCGTAAGGCTTAAATCTCTGTGACATGTTATTTCTCCAACGGCGCTAATTTTAGCAGATTTTATCTTGATTTAAACAAAAATGTCCTTTTGCTCTAGTGTGAAACTTAATCCCAAAATTAAAGAAGCAACATCTTCGAAAATTGTCGAACCGTCAATACCGTCTAACTTAACTTGTATACAGAAATATACATGGCCATGAACCTGAAACTTGCTCATTTTTAGGACTTACAAATTGAAATGGTATTGTTTTGCATTAGTAAGGAGCATTTTTTCAAAAATGGTGACTGCGTTTGCTCAATGTTAAAAATTGCATACAATGAACCTAAAAGACAACTCATTGCTTTTGAGATGGAGAAAATATGTTTTCAAGTAAAGTTGTAGTTCCAAAAGATGGTAGCGCCATTGTTATCGATGAGAATGGCAAGCTAATTGTTCCTGATACTCCAATTGTTCCATTTATTCGTGGTGACGGTATTGGTGCTGATATCACTCCTGTAATGAAAAAGGTTGTTGATGCTGCAGTAGAAAAAGCTTATCAGGGCAAAAAGAAGATCGCTTGGATGGAAATCTATGCAGGCGGTCGTTCTGTAGAAGTTTACGGTGAGAATACCTGGCTACCTGATGAAACCTTCGATTTTATTAGAAAATACCACGTTGCTATTAAAGGACCTCTTACTACTCCTGTAGGTGGTGGTATCCGTTCATTAAACGTAGCTCTACGTCAGACATTAGATTTATATATCTGCTTGCGTCCTGTACGCTACTTTGCAGGTGTTCCTTCACCAGTAAAACATCCTGAACTAGTTGATACTGTTATCTTCCGTGAAAACGCTGAGGATATCTATGCAGGTATTGAGTGGGAAGCTAACTCAGAAGGCGCTAAGAAGTTAATCAACTTCTTAGAAAAAGAAATGGGTGTTAAAAAGATCCGCTTTACTGAGAACTGTGGTATCGGTGTAAAGCCTATGTCAAAGCAGGGTACTGAACGTTTAATCGGTGCTGCTTTTGAATATGCTATCGATCATGACAGAAAGTCAGTTACCATCGTTCATAAAGGCAATATCATGAAGTTTACAGAAGGTGCCTTTAAGAACTGGGGCTACAAGTTAGCTGAAGAAAAGTATGGTGCAACCAAAGATGAAAAGGGCGTTGTAAGCTTTACAAATCCTAAGAACGGTAAAAAGATCGTGGTTAAGGATTGTATCGCTGATGCATTCTTACAGAATATCCTTTTATACCCACAGGATTATGATGTAGTTTGTGCTATGAACTTAAACGGTGACTATATTTCTGATGCTCTAGCAGCTGAAGTTGGTGGTATCGGTATTGCTCCTGGTGCAAACATCGGCGCAGATAGCGCTATCTTTGAGGCAACTCATGGTACAGCACCTACTATTGCAGGTACCGGCAAGGCAAACCCAGGCTCAATCATTCTGTCAGCTGAATTGATGTTACGTCACATGGGCTGGGAGAAGGCTGCTGATTTAATCGTAGAAGCAATGGAAAAATCTATTACTTCAAAGAGAGTAACCTCAGATTTTGCAGGTCTAATGGAAGGCGCAACCACACTTACAACCAGTGAGTTTGGTGATGAGTTAATTAAGAATCTGTAATTAGGAAAAACAAAGCAACGAATTTTATTTAAGTTTGTTGCTTTTACTTACTATCAAGGCAAACAGTGAAATTAAAATAGACTGTTTGCCTTTAATATATCTAAAGAGCGTCTACTAATCCATTAACTCATGCAGAGCCTTTTCGTAGATTGTAGTGAGCTTATCTAACTCATCTACTCCTACTCTTTCATCAACTTTGTGGATCATTTTTGCAACAGGTCCAAATTCAACAGTTTGAGTACCTAAAGGTCTTACAAATCTGCCATCAGATGTACCGCCTGAAGTTCCTAAAGTAGGTTCTCTTCCTGTTACATCTTTAATTGCATGATATAAAGCATCAATTAGAGCACCATCTTTGGTTAAGAAAGGTTTACCTTCTTCTCTAAATTCCATATCGCAGTCGATATTGAGTGTTTTAGCAACAGCTCTTACGTGTTGTTCGATCTTCTCAGGAGTTTCTAGATCATTCCATCTAAAGTTGCATCTTAAATAGCAATCGCCTGGAATTACATTATCAGCTCCAGTTCCTGCTTTAATATTTGATACCTGAAATGATGTTGGTGGGAAGAATGGTGTGCCGTTATCGACAGGATTTTCAATCATACCTTGAATAAAGCGTGATGCTTCAAAAACCGCATTTTTAGCACATTCACCCATAGCTACGTGACCTTGTAAGCCGTGAATATAAATAGATGCGTTTAAATCTCCACGTCTACCGTTTTTAATAGAGTCACCAAAAACTTCATCACTAGAACATTCTCCAATAATGCAGTAATCAGGGATCATGTTGCGCTCTTTCATGTATTCGACCATGAAAGGAGTACCGCCTACAGCATCACCTTCTTCATTTGAGGTTAAAAGCAGGGCAATCGTACCACGATGATTCTGATGCTGTTCTACGTAATTACACATTGCGCAGATCATAGCAGCATCACCACCTTTCATATCGGCACTGCCTCTGCCGTATAAGTAAGGAATGCCGTCATATTCATAGATATCACCACAGTATGGATC
Organism: uncultured Gammaproteobacteria bacterium; assembly: GCA_900315395.1. GTDB lineage: Bacteria > Pseudomonadota > Gammaproteobacteria > Enterobacterales > Succinivibrionaceae > Succinivibrio. Next base: position 33,042 of record OMZC01000012.1, on the reverse strand, counting down.
ATGTTCCCAGGTGTTTTTATCACCTGTAGGTACAACGTCTGTGTGTCCTAAGAATAAGGTAAAAGGCGCTCCATGACCATGAAGAGCTAAAAGGTTGGTAACTCCATTTTCTTCAACTGTGTAGCAGGTAAAGCCCAAAGGTTTAATGATGTCTTTTACAAGTTCCTGACAGCCGTTGTCATTAGGGGTAACAGATTCAATTCTAACTAGCTTTTGAGCAAGCTTAACAGTATTTGAAAGCTCCATTTACAGATATCCTTTTAAAAATTGACTTTGATTATTTTCAGAAGATAAGTATAGATTGTCAAATGAGGTTGTGGTTGTGCTTTGTGTCAGTGCACTGAACTGGTTGTTAGACCAAAAATAGCTGTTAAAACTAAAATAGTTATTAGACAAAATAAAGCTCTTTGTTTTTTAGGCAAAGAGCTTAGAACTTATCGGGAGGTAATAATTATTGTAAAAAACTAGTTCTCTGTTTCAGTTTTTAAGTTTTCTACAGAGTTATTGTTTTCTTCAGCTTTCTTATCGAACCATAAGAAGATGTTTGCAAGGATGGTACCTGAAATTGAGTGCCATACACATGAAACAGCTGATGCAATAGCAGCTTCTGCTGAGGTTGGGAAGAACTTGCCGCAAAGACCAGTTGCTAAACCAGCATTCTGAACGCCAACTTCGATTGATAAGGTTCTCTTTTTAGCAGTGCTCATGCCAAAGAACTTAGCAGCTACATAACCTAAAACGTAACCGAATGCATTGTGGCAGAAGATACATGCAAAGATGATTAGACCTGACTGTAAGAACTTATCACCGTGAACAGCGATAACACCACCTACGATTAGAGCAAAACCAATAACAGCAACACCAGGCATTACCTGACGTACCTGCTTGAAAAACTCATATTTGTGGAACATGATGTTGCATGATGAACCGATAGCTACAGGAATAATTGTAACTAACAGCATGAACTGGAACATGCTCCAAGGATCGATATCAATTCTCTGACCAATTAAAAGGTTAACTAATAATGGGGTAGCAACAGGAGCAATTAAAGTTGAAACTGTAGTCATACCAACAGAGAAAGCAACGTCACCCTTGCATAAGAATGACATGATGTTAGATGAAACACCACCAGGGCAGCAACCAACTAGTACTAGACCTAAGGTTAAACCGTCTGACAGGTTAAAGGTCTGAGCAATAAAAATTGCTAGTAATGGCATGATGGTGAACTGAGCTACAGCACCTACGAAAATATCAAAAGGTCGCTGAGCTAAAATTTTGTAGTCCTGTCTGCCTAAGGTCATGCCCATTGAAAGCATAATCACACCAAGAATAATGATCTGGGTAGTACCCTTTACGAAAGTACAGGTTTGTGGAACAAAGTAAGCTAGTACAGCAGTACCAATCACGAATAAGGCAGTAAACTTAGCTAAGATCCTGCTTATAGCGATTAAAAATGACATTTTGATATTTCCTTAAGTAAAAATTTCCTATTGGTAAAAATTTAAAACTCCACGACGATGCGGTAGCAACGAATGGTTTAAAGTCCTGTTGAAAGGGGATGCCTTAGAATTAGGTGAGTATAGTTACAGAAGGTAGGTTGTCCGTAACGAAAGGGTGGTTTTGCACCCACTTGCCTTAAATCAGCCTGATAAGCTAGTTTAGAGGTCTTAATGGCATTGTGTGCCTAAGGATGTTATCTGTAGGTATCAGATAACAGTAACAATAATATGACAAAATCCCTGCTGAATAAAGGTATTAAGCCAGAGTTGTCTCTAGTTCATTGTAATGACGTGAAATTTTTCTTACAAAAACTACATTAAACTCAGAAAACGATTAACATATTAAACAAAAAGTAATGAATTTTGAGCATGAATTTACAAAGTCTATAGAGTCAAACATATCTTTACTGATTGCATATTGAATGTTTGCTCTCAAATCTTACTTTCTCATAGGTTTCTTTGTATCAATATCGTATGTATATATGCTATTCTATGAAATGAATTAAGAGGAAAAATCAATTGATTAACAAAGATTATCTAAAGAATTACTGCTCATATCCAATAAAGGCACTGTGCTCTGGCCGTTTCTATTTTGATGTCCTGTTTAAATTAAAAGGTATGGGACTTGCCTATTTATTTATTATAAGTTTAGTTTTATCAATTCCTGCAACCTTTAAGGTAAATGCTGTTTTAAATACCTTTAAAAGTATTGAGTTGCCATCTCTTGTAGCTTCTATTCCTCCAAGCTACTTATCAGACAATGGTGTTTTGATTCCAAAAAACAGCTCTGATGCCTATAAAGAGATTAAGACCTCAAAAGGCATGTTAGCAATTGTCTACAATGTTGAAGATAAGAACGTGTCTTCAGCTGAGAATCCAATAGTAGAACTTAATTCAAGAACTATTGCTGTAAAGTCAGGCGGTAAGGATACAGTTGTAGCTTATACCGATCTCTTTGAAAAAGGCTCTGACTTTAATCCAGTAGAAGCAGCCTCCTTAGTAGATGCAGTCTTTGGTGTTGCCAAAACTGTAATGTACTTTTTTATTGCAGGCTGGTTTTTCTTTATCCTCGCTTTTAATGCTCTAGTGATAGCAGTTTTATCAAAGGCTATCTTCTTATTTGTAGGAAAGATGAAGACTAGCTTTGTAAATGTTCTGCGTATGTCTTCATTTGCAAATACTATTGTAGGTGTGGTTTTAGCTATTGAATTTTTCATCAATGTTAAAGTCTCATATGGTTTAGTATGTTTATTGCCAATGGTTTACATGGGCCTGTTTATTAAAGTTTTCAGATCTGAAATTGAGAGAAATGGCATTGAGAACTTTGTAAAGAAATTTACTCCAGAAGGAACTAGAGTTAGAAATTACGGCTCTGAGAACTCAAACGAGAAAAAAGATCTTTCAGAGTACACTTCAGGCCTTGATTCAACTAGCAACAGACAAGCATCTGAAGATAATACAGACTCAAATTCAGATGTTAATTCATCAGCAGATGATAATAGACAAGATAATAACGATAGCAACAAAGATAAAGGTTCTACCGACAATGACAAAGGCGGACCTGGTTTCTTTGCTCCATAAAATGACGGCTAAGGACACATCCATGAAAAAATTATTGCTCACAGCATTTTTAGGTGCTTTTGTAAGTTGTAATGCACAAGCTTTAGAAGTAACAGTTGATAATCAAACTAAGGCTACCGTGGTGATGGCTTTCTCTTATTTAGATAAGACTTCTAAAGAGTGGGTGGTTGATGGATGGTATAACGTAAATCCACAAAAGAAAGGTATTATTAACTTATCAACAGATAATGATATCTATTACCTCTATTCAGAGTTTTCAAATGGTAAAAAACTCGAAGGAGGCAATGGCTCTATAAAGCTTAAGGTTCAGGAGAGATCATTCTTTTACAAGCAGGATGATGCTCCATCATCATTGAACAGAGAGGTAAGCTTCTTACGTGCTCGTGGTAATTCTGGTAAGGCTGTAATTAAAATTAAGTAGTTTAAAAAGTTCTTACACTAAAAAGGCGATCTCAAGATCGCCTTAATGTTAATTGTTCTCTGAACAATCGTGCTTATTCAGGTCTTTCACCCTGTTCTAACCAAAGTTTTGCCAACTCAAGGTTATCCTCATAGGTCTCAGCTCCACCTGTAAAGCCTGACTTGTGGATAAAGGTTAAGTTCTTAAGTCCTGTAACCTTATCTAATTCAACATCATTTAATCCTCTCCACTCTTTAGGTGCTGAGAGTCTGTTTTTAAATCTTTGAGCTTTAGATACAGGTAATGACTGCACTCTCCAACGCATATTGCGATCTGGATAAACAGCAATTAAACAGTCTTTAAATTCATCCGGATGATTCAGTACGGCCTGAGTCCATGGTAATCTTTCATGAATGATGAGCATAGGTCCACCATGGTAGAAAGATAACACCTTATCAATACCGCTCTCAGTAGTAAGAGCATTGATAGCGGTATTTACAAGAATAGTTCTTAGCATCTTTACAGTTGAGGCAAAGGCTTTGTCCTGATCTGTACCTGTAGCATTCGGAATATTCATCATTGCCACGATAAATGGAATATCAGGGGATGCTTGATACAGCTCGTTTAATGCACCAACAATCTCTTTTTCTTTAGGAGTATTAGCTTTAGAAATCTCATCTACATAAGCTGTTAATTGACCATTGTCATTAAGATCAATCATGGTCATAAAATCAGTATCGATGAGTTTGAATGCTTCATCAATAACTTTAGCTGAAGGATTAAAAGGAAGCTCTTTTTTAGCCACAGCTTTTAGGTAGTCATGACCGAACTTTTTCCACATTAAACCTGCAGTTGCGTATTTAATACCGTTGTCTCTACTTAAAGTGAATTCTTTTGAGTGATGATCAAAATGCTTGTCGTCATTCTGATTTGAAACATCAATAATGATATCTGCTTTTTCAAGTTCTTCAGGATCACGTGATCTGATAATTGAACTGTTTTCAAAAAGGTAGGTTAAAATGGCACAGGCTGTAGTTTCATCAGCATGAAAAGTGCCGTTATGAGTTGCTATAATCATAGTTGCTCCTTAGCATGCAAATGATTTTATCACAGGCTTGTAGTAGTCCTAAAAAAAATCATAACAAAGCTTCAAATTTGTTAAGATATGCGAGTTTTAACCGTAATCTTAAAAAAGATCATTAACCGAGTGTGCATTTACTATGAATAATTACAAAGTTTATTTAGCTCCATTAGAAGGATTAGCTGATGGTCCAATGAGAAAAGTTCTGTGCGCACACGGTGGCTATGATCTGTGTTTTTCAGAATTTATTAGAGTGACCGATCTGCCAGTATCAGAAAAGACTTTATTGCGTGAAGTACCAGAGTACCAAAATGATTGTAAAACTGAAGATGGTACTGACGTGCGCATCCAGTTTTTAGGAGACAATCCTGAGACTATGGCAAAGTCTGCTGTGATTGCTAATAAGCTTGGTGCGCGCTCCATTGATATCAACTTCGGTTGCCCATCAAGATTTGTCCATCACTCCGGCTCCATGCTTTTAAAAGAGCCTGATCTTTTGCATGAAATTGTAGAAACAGTAAGAGCAAAGTTAGATCCTGCTTGTGAACTATCTGTAAAAGTAAGATTAGGATTTTTAGATAAGAGTGAAGCACCAACTATCATTAAAGCTATAGCTGTCGATGGTGTAAAAGAAATTACAGTTCACTGCAGAACCAGAAAAGATCTTTATAAAGTTGAAGCATTAGACTGGTCTTGTATGAAGCCTTTGCATGAGTTGTGTCCAGGTATTACTTTAATCGCTAATGGCAATATCAATTCACGAGAAGAGGCTTTAGAGTGTGAAAAGCAAACCTTATGTGATCACTTTATGTGTGGACGAGGTGCTTTCCCTGTACCAAACCTAGGTCATGTGATTAAAGAGAATGCTGCTCCATTTTCAATAGCTAGAATTTTGCAAACTGATATTGAGGTTATTGAAGAGTTTTCAAAATCAGATAGAACTGAAAAAGTTGTCATGGACAGAGCAAAACAGTTCCTAGGATATGCAAGAGTTCACAGAAAAGAGTTAAATCCATTCTTTAAAAGATTTTGTCAGTGCTTAAGTGTAAGTGATGGGATAAAATTGCTTCATGAAGAAATAAAAGTACAGGAGAGTTGCGCTGATGAAAAGTAAGAGCAAGATGAAAGAAAAAATTTCAAAATATTTAGTAAGTTCATTAGTTGTAAGTTCTCTTGTAACAGGAGCTATGTATTCTGTTACAGCAAACGCTGTGCAGGTTGCTTACTTTCCTCCAGTACCTGAATCATGGAATGTAACAGTAGAAGGAGATACCGTAGTTTATTCTTCACCTGTAAACAGAAAAACACAGCCTACTCCAAGCTCAATTGTGCGTTTTACCTATTCAAAAAGAACCAAGGGTAAGGATGCTCAAAATGTAATTGATGATTATGTAAAGAATAATCAGTGCAAAGAAGCTAAGACCTTAGGTAAAGGTTTTTATACTGCCTCATGTCCTAATATCAGCAGAGATGTGGTGGTAATTGGTGAAGTTAACAACATGTATACAGTGGAAATCTCAGGTGATTACAACACTGTATCTACAAATCTTATCAATACTTATGTAAATTCGATTGTAAACGGCAAGAGAACTTTTGATAACAGAGATATTGGAGAGCCTGTTAACAACCAGTAAGGTTGAGAACTGTTAACAAGAGAAAACTGTTAACATGAGAATAAGGTTGATAAGTTTACTTCATTTTAAAAAAAGCTTTGCCAAATGCTGACAAAGCTTTTTTATGCATTAAGGATCTAAATTAGATCTTACTGCTGTCTGTGTCTTCAGACTTATTCTCATCTTTGTCTTTTGATGATTCATCTTCAAAAGCTGTGTCTTTTTTAGCTGCAGTGTCATTGTCTACAGTCTTATCAGTTTTGTCGTCATTAGCTACAACTGCTACAACTTCCTCAGTATTTGTTCCTTTTAAGTAAGGAATTAGCTTTGCGCACAATGGGATAAAGAAATGAACGGTAGGACCTGTGCATAAGGCTGCAAATAAAGTACCTTCTCTAACACCTTCAATGGCGCTAAAACCTGTTAAGAATAAAGATAAGATCACAGCTGATGATACTAGGAAGATATCAAAGAAAGTTTTTACAAAGCTAAAGCTCTTTTTAACGATAGGGTGGAACACCTTAATAAAGTATTCACCAGGTACCATTGCTACATTAGCTGTTACAGATAAAGATACAGCCAAAGCTAAAAGAACAGTACCAAATACAACCAAGAACCAACTAGTAACGTAGCTAATTACATCTGGAAGAATAAAACCTAAAACGTTAGTTGAAAGATCGATCATAAAAGAGAAAACAAAGCAAACAGGGATCTGCATTACAAGTTTGCTTACATGATCTTTTAACTTATCAGAACCTATGCAGATGAACATAATCTGCAACACAATCAAAAGAATGTTAAAGATAAAGGTGGTATCGCCTAAAGTGAAGGCTGAGTGCAGTGATAGTACGTAGTTAGCTGAGGAAATTGGTGTAGTACCAATGTTTGCGAAAGTAATGCAGGCAATAGCTGTACCCTGCAGAACTACAGAGAAAAAGAACAGCACATATCTTTTGAATAATTCTGATTTGGTCATAATGTTTTATAGATTTTAAGAAAAAAAATAGATCCCCCGAGTAATCAAGAATACTCAGGGAAACGTATTTTATGACAAGAAATTCGTTATATTATTAGCGGGCGCGGAAAGTGATGCGACCCTTGGTCAGATCGTAAGGAGTGATCTGTACGGTTACTTTGTCACCAGTTAAAATTCTGATGTAGTTTTTACGCATTTTGCCTGAAATGTGAGCCATTACGATGTGGCCGTTATCTAGCTGAACGCGGAACATGGTGTTAGGCAGGGTCTCAAGAATAGTGCCCTGCATCTCAATGCTTTCTTCTTTTGCCATATTTAATAAAAGTTTATACCTATAAAAAACAATTTAGGTTTAAAAGCATTCTGTTAACCAGCTTTTAAACGAGCGCTATTATACAACAATTTTTGCGTTCCTAATCACAAATGTCATAAAAGTCGCTTTATGGTGAGATAGACTGCGATTTTTTGACCTAATTCTGTAAATTATCTGTAAATTATTTGAGCTTAAAAGGCTTTGAAAATAAGTTGCAGTTACTTAAAAGAACAACTCTTTTTGTGACCACGTGTGCAGGCAATTTTGTAGTACTTGCGTGCCATATCAAGATCTTTTGTGGTGCCACTTCCATGAAGATATGAATATCCTACACTACTACATGATTTGGCATCATTAAGGTCACAACCTTTAAAAAAGTAAGATAAGGCTTTTTTAGGATCATGGTATTTACCTTTGCCTTTTATATATAACCAAGCACGGTTACGACAGGCCTGACCATCGTTCAAATCACAGCCTTTTTCATAGTATTTAGCAGCTGTTCCTTTGTTATTCTTTATGCCTTTGCCAAATTCATACAGATAGCCAGCACTATTACAAGCTTTGCCATCATTTAGAGAACATCCTCTTTCAAATAGACTTAAGGCTGTCTTTACGCTTTTTACTACACCTTTGCCGTACTCATACATAAAGCCTAGGTTATAGCAAGCTTTAGATTCATTACTGTCACAGGCACTCTCATAGTTAGATACAGCCTTTTTCAAGTTCCTTTTTGTACCTAAGCCATAGTTATTCATGATACCTGTATAAAGACATGCTCTGCCGTTGCCTTTTTCACAATAGTCATTTATGGCTGAATAAACACTCTTTAAGTCTGTAGATGAGTCTCTTTTTTGAAAAGCATTGATGTAATCGTTTAAAGAGTCGTTTTGCTTTTTACTAGCGTAAGCAGTACCTTGGTTATTTTCCTTACCTTTATTTGATGCGGTTGTATTTATAGAGTTGTCTTCATGGTCTGGCAGGTAGATTAAAGCTCCACAAGAGAACATATCATCAAGATCGCAACCTAAGAGGTACATCTTTTCAGCTTTTTTCAAATCGGCTTTATCAGAGTTTTCATAAAAGACACCCGCATCAGCACAGGACTTACCTTTTCCGTCATGACATTCTTTTTCAAGAGTAGAAATATCAGTTGCGATAGCGTTTGATGCAAGTGAAGAAATAGCCAAACCAAAAAGTAAATTTGAGAATTTAGATGTCATAGCAAGTCAATGAATAAGGTTAATGAATGGTAAAAGTGTATAAAAGAAACTACAAAATTAGCTAGAGTTTATCCTTTATTATTCTTGTACACTAGATTTTTATATAAAAGTTTGAGCTTGGTATCACCTATAAAATACTGTAATTCATTTTGTGTTTGTAAAACATTATGATATTGTTGCAATGTAACGTTTTTTAGAACAGTATTTAGCAACAGTTTTTATAAAAAATTAACACAGAATTTTTTACAAATTCGGAGAAAGCATGACATTAAAAAAAGTTGTCATAACAGGCTTGGGTATTGTTTCATCAATTGGTGTTGGTGTAGATGCAGTACTAAAGTCATTAAAGGAAGGTAAATCAGGTATCAAAAAATCTCAGGACTTTGTGGACAGACAGATGCGTTCACAGGTTGCAGGCTTAGTTGATATTGACCTTAAAGAATATATTGACCGTAGAGCATTACGCTTTATGGGTGAGGCAGCTGCTTACTCATACATAGCTATGAAAGAAGCTATAGCAATGGCTGGCCTTACAGAAGAGGATATTAGTAATGAGCGCACAGGTCTGTTTACAGGCTCAGGTGGCGGTGATACTAAAGCTATCGTAGATGCTGCTGATATTTTACGTGAAAAGGGCGTAAAAAAGATTGGACCTTATGCTGTTCCTAAGGCAATGAGTTCAACAACTTCAGCAAACCTTGCTACAGCTTTTAAGATCAAAGGCGCTTCTTTATCTGTAAGCTCAGCTTGCTCAACCTCAGCTCACTGCATTGAATTAGCATGTGATGAAATTGCTTTAGGTCGTCATGACATTATGTTCGCAGGTGGCGGTGAGTCAGCTGATTGGACAATTTCATGTCTTTTCGATGCTATGGGCGCTCTATCTAAAGGTTATAACGAGACTCCGGAGAAGGCATCCCGTCCATATGATGCTAACCGTGACGGCTTCGTCATTGGCGCAGGTGGCGGTATTTTAGTCTTAGAGTCTGAAGAGCATGCTAAAGCTCGTGGTGCAAACATCATTGCTGAAGTTGTAGGCTTTGGTGCTACCTCCGATGGCTACGACATGGTAGCTCCATCAGGTGAAGGTGCTATGCGCTGTATGAAACGCGCTCTAGAAGGCTGTGAGTACAAGATCGATTACATCAATACTCATGGTACCTCTACTGTTTTAGGTGATCTAAAAGAGCTTGAGGCTATTAAAGAAGTATTTGGTGACAAGTGCCCACCTATCTCATCAACTAAGTCTATGACAGGTCATACCTTAGGTGCTGCTGGTGTAAGTGAAGCGATCTTTAGTCTTCTGATGATGCAGAACGATTTCATCGCTCCTTCAATCAATGTTGATGTGCTAGATGAGAACGCTAAAGGCTTTGATATCGTAGCTAATACAGCAAGAGAAGCTAAACTTGAGACTATCATGTCAAACAGCTTTGGCTTTGGTGGTACCAACGCATCATTAGTACTACATAAATACCATGGCTAAAGACACTTTAAGATTAGATAAAGCAGTATCTCATAATTTTGATGTTCCTCGCTCATATGCGGCAAAGCTCATTAAAGCAGGGGACGTTGAAGTTGATGGTGAGGTTGTAACAGATCCTGCTTCAAAGATCTCTATTGAAGCTGATATCGTTATTGATGGTAATGAAGTATCTGTATCAGACGGTTTTAAAAAGCGTGTGTTCATGCTAAATAAACCTGATGGTTATGTTTGTGCTGATAGAGATAACAATAATCCAATTGTTATCAATATCTTTTCAGATGTACCAAAGTTTACACAAATGCATTGTGTTGGCCGTCTTGATATTGATACAACAGGTCTTATTATTGTGACAGACGATGGCGATCTTAATCATAAGATCACCTCTCCAAAATCAGGTGTTACCAAGACCTACAGAGCTGTTACTAAAGAGAAAATCTCAGAGCGCGATGTAGAGCATTTTGCTAAGGGGCTAAAGCACCCAGAGGAAAAGACTCGTTATAAGAGTGCCTTACTTGAGATCGTATCTGATAATGAAGCTTTAGTTACCGTAACCGAAGGCCGTTTTCATGAGGTAAAACGTCTTTTTGAGTGTGTTGGCAATGAGGTCTTAGAGTTAGAGAGACTGTTCATCGGTCAATTAAGACTTGATGAGGATCTTGAAGAAGGTGAATACAGAGAAATGTCTGATGAGGATATCGAGCTTGTGTTCACTCCTTACAAAGACTTTAAGAACTTAGCTTGAGTAAAATCATTTCCAAAATAAAAGCCTATACAAAAATGTATAGGCTTAATCTTCATTTACTACTTGTTTATCTTTAGTCTCTAGCTGTCTTTAGTATCCAGCAGCTTTTAACAGAGCATTTTCTGTGCTCTTAGCTTTTCTGTTAGCAATATAGTCTTTTACAACACCATTCTTATCACAAACAAAAGTAACAGTTTCATGAACATTTCTGCCAATACTCTTGATAACCTCGTATTCATAGACATACATAGTGTCATCACCTGAGTTCAAGGTTTTGCTAGGTGCTCCAAATGAGGTAATCAGTACATCGGTAGTAGTTTGTCCTTTGGTAATGGACATTAACTGTCTATCGGTGATCCTAGTGCCCATTTGATGATTAAACATTGAGCAACCACTAACGCTTACCATTAGAAAAATTGCAAAGATTGCTGATAAAAACTTCATATAAACCTCACTATTGATTTTGTTCTGTTGTCTGTACTGCTTGTTCTTGAGCAAGTTTGAACTGATGCTTGTTGTAGAAAAATAAAATGATCATGCCAATAGGTGCGATGACAAAGCTAAAGCACAGCAAAATTGCGTAAGAAATGTACTTGTAGGTTAGAAAGAGCAAGCCGTTTGAAATAATGACGTTATTGCCCATGATGAAATCAACGATACTCTCGTAAGCAAAGCGTGAGAAAGGGTACAGGATGAGAAGAAACAGAGCTCCTGCTATGTAACTTAGAATACCGATAATAGCAGTTCCTGTGGATATCTCAGGATTAGTAAATCCCACGTAAGCATTTAGTCCTACGATAATAATTGGAACGATACTTCCTAGTACAAAGTGTCTCCAATAATATGAAGGTTGTAAGCCTTTGAAAGCAAAAGCCACGATTTGTTGCCAAACAGACATAAATTCTCCTAATTTATAAAAAAGTATGTATATTTTATTTAATCGGTATTTTTTTTTGTCGCATCTGTCACAGATCTATGATCTGACAAGCAATTGCACACGTTTTGAGCACGTAAATTTACATGAGAAGAGTGGATCTTGATAGGAAAAATCAATTTTGTATTGCACCTGTTATACGGCTGTCTAACGCAATTTTTAGTCATTACCATTTAGTTAACAAAATTTAACCTGAAACCTTAACAGACGCTTTGTACTGTTACCTCTGAAAATAATAAAAATACAAGAGGAACCTACTATGTTTAAACTAATTGCAATTTCATCTTTAGTTCTGCTCTCGTCGTTTAATGTCTATGCTCAGGAAAAAGAGCAAATTGAAGTTTGGGAGGAACCTTCAAAGTCATTTGCAATCACTAAAGCTATTGCTGATTTTGAAGCTATCAATGACTGTGAGGTAAAGCTCAGAGAAATCTCATCTAGTAAGCAGTTAGATGTCTTAAAAGTACACCTCAAAAATGGAGAGAGAATTCCTGATGTCATGGTGACTATCTCAGATAAATTTGGTCAAGCTCAAGAAGATCATCTTCTAATGCCATTAGACTTTATGGCAATTGACCGAAAGGATTATCTTGATGAGGCAGTAGGGGCTTTTACAGAGTCAGGAAAGATCTATGCTGCACCCCGTTCTATAGAAACATTGGTGGTCTACTACAACGCTGATCTTATTCAATATCCATTAGAGACATTAGCTGACTATGAAAAGTTAGCCTACGAGAATAAAGACACAGGCAGATTAAGCCTTATAGGTAAGTTTGATGATATCTATTATGCTTACGGTTTTATAAGAGGAAATGGTGGCTACGTCTTTGGTAGAAATCCTGATGGCTCTATAAATGTAAATGATATTGGTTTGGATTCAGAAGGTGCCATGAAAGGCCTTGCAGAGCTTACTGAATATGCAAGAAACTGTATTCCTCAGAATATCTTTGAGGTTAATGGTGATGCTGTTATCGACAAACTCTTTACCTCTGGTAGAGCTATCGCTGTGGTAAATGGTCCTTGGGCCTTAGAGAAGTACGCAAAAGCTGGTATCAACCTAGGTATTGCTCCTTTACCAAAACTAAAAAACGGTCGCAGATTAGCTCCTTTTTACGGAGTTAAAGGCTACACAATTCCTGCGCAATCTTTACACAGTGAACTTGCTCAAAAGTTTATTCAGTTTTTAAATCGACCAGAATATGCTGAGGATAGATACTTTAAAAAAGCAGAGCTGCCTCCAATTAAGGTGGTACTCAATGAGTCTTTTATCAAATATGACGATCTAGCCAGCACTCTAATTAACGAGATTAAATTCTTAGAGCCAATGCCAAACATTAATAAGGTAGGAGAAGTGTTTGGAGATCTTAACTATGCTTTGAACAGAACTGTTTTGTACGGTATTCCTTACAGAACAACTTTTAAGAATGCCAAGCTGAGAATAGAGCAGTATTGCGCTCAGTAGTAATATTGAGCTCAATAAAGTTAAGAGCCTAAGATAAAAGCTTGAGTCATGTCCCATAGCTTAGCTTCTTATCAGGAATTTTGTCACAGAAAATCCTCCTAGACTGAAGTAATATTTCAAGAAATAACATAAGGATAAAAATTTAGTCTAGGAAAATCTAAATAAACAGGTAAAATAAGCGCAATTTTGCTTCATATAAGAACTAAATAATCTTGTGAAACAATCACCTTTTTTATCTGTTTGCACTTCAAAATAAATTATGGGATGTCTATGAATAAACTTTCTGTGTTCACACTAAGCGCACTCTTATTATCTTTAAATTCAGTAGCTCTAGCTGACTCAAAATTAGTCATTTGGGAAGATAATGGCAAGGGGTATGGTATTGAAAAAGCTGCCAGAAACTTCGCTAAAGAAAATGGCTGTGAAGTTGTAATTGAACAAAAGGATTCTGTAAAACAGGTAGATATGGTTACAGAATTATCTAAAAAAGGCGAAAGAACACCTGATATCTTTATTGCCATCTCAGATCAGATAGCAGGAGCTGCAAAAAAAGGTTTAATCACCGAATTAGATAAGCTCTCATCTGATACAGAGAAAGCTAAGTATCTTCCATTATCTGTTGAAGCTTTCAGCTTAAACGGTAATTTATATGCAGCTCCACGTTCCATTGAAACTTTAGTTGTCTACTACAATAAGGCCTTATTAGAGTATCCATTTGAAGTTATGGATGACTATTTAAAGTTCAATGACAAGATGCTCTCTGAAGGTAAATTCGGTCTTATTGGTAAGCTAGATCAGTTCTATATTTCATACGGTATTTACAGTGGCTACGGTGCTTACGTGTTTGGTTATAAACATGGAAAGTATGATACCGAGGATGTTGGTTTAAATAATGATGGCGCAGTAAAAGCTCTGGACTTTATTAAATCTTACTCAAAATTTTTACCAAAAGCTGTGTTATCAGATGATGGCTGGGCAGCTGTGGATACCTATTTTAAAGAAGGAAAAGCTGCTGCTGTAATCAACGGCCCATGGGCATTAGGTGATTATGCTAAATCAGGTGTTGACTATGGTGTAGCTCCATTACCAATTCTTCCAAACGGCAAATCAATGCGTCCATTCTATGGCGCTAAAGGCTATGTAGTTTCAGCAGAAACTAAGAATAAAGATCTTGCTGAAAAGTTCTTAGAGTATATCAATAGACCTGAGTATGCTTTAATTCGATATTCAGAAATTGCAGAGCTTCCTCCAATTAAGGCTGTACTAGAAAATCCTTTAATTACTAATGACGATTTTGCTAATGCAATTGCAATTCAGATGAAAAATGCTGATGCAATGCCTAATGTACCTGAATTATCAAATGTATGGGGAGCTATGGGCAAGGCTATGTCTAAGGTAATTGATGGATCTGATGATTCAAGAAATGCTTTAAACAAAGCTGTCTATGAGATTAAGAATAACTAGTCTTAAATGAAAAGACCTGACTGAGTCAGGCCTTGTGAGGCCACGGCAAAGACCGTGGCTTTATTATTTCAGATTTCTACTTTTTCAAATCAAAAATTACTTTTGCTACATCATCATAGGTATCAGCAAAGTAGTAATGAACACCTTCTGTTACCTCTTTTGGTAGCTCTTTTACATCATCTTCATTTGCTTTAGGGCAGATGATATTCATGATGCCCATACGTCTTGCAGCAATAGTCTTCTCTTTAATACCACCTATGGCTAAGACCTGACCTGTAAGTGAGAGCTCACCTGTCATTGCAAAGCCTTTTTTAGGAGCCTTGTTCATAGCTAAAGATAATAAGCTTGAAGCTAAGGTAACACCAGCTGAAGGTCCATCCTTAGGAGTAGCTCCTTCAGGTACATGTACATGAATACAAGCCTTTTTAAAGAAGTCTTTTTTCTGTGGGCAGTACTTTGCAATATGTCCCTGAATAAAGCTGTAAGCAATGTGAGCTGACTCTTTCATAACATCGCCTAATGAGCCTGTAAGCTCAAAGGCTTTGCCATCATTGTTTACCTTAGCAGATTCAATAGGCAATGTCGCACCACCTACAGAAGTCCACGCAAGACCTGTAATTACACCTACACCTTCTAAGTGCTTTTCTCTCTTGAAAGGAGCTGTACCTAAATAGTCAAACAGAGAGTTTGCTGTTACGGTAACAGACTTATTACCTTCTAAAAGTTTTACAGCAACTTTTCTTATGATCTTATCGATGGCTCTTTCAGTTGATCTCATACCACTTTCACGAGCATATTCTTCGATGATCTTCTTTAGAACTGCATCTGAAAGTTTGATTTGAGACTTCTTCATATGAGCTTTTTCAAGCCCCTTTGGTATCAGATGCTTTTTAGCAATAGCAAGCTTTTCTGATGCAATGTATCCAGACAATCTTATAGGATCCATTCTGTCTAACAGGGCATCAGGAATAGTATCTGTAGTGTTAGCAGTGCAGATAAACAAGCACTTAGATAAGTCTAGTCTCTCATCTAGGTAATTATCCATGAAGCTATTGTTCTGCTCAGGATCAAGTGTCTCTAGTAAAGCTGCAGCAGGATCACCTTGATAGGACTTAGTAAGCTTATCAATCTCATCGAGCATGATAACAGGGTTCATTACACCTGTTTCTCTTAGAGCCTGGACAAATTTACCTGGCATTGCTCCAATGTAAGTCTTGCGATGACCTTTGATTACAGAATCATCACCGACGCCACCTAAAGATAATCTGTAGAATGGTCTGTTCAGGGCTTTTGCAATTGACTTACCAATAGAGGTCTTACCTACACCTGGAGGACCTACAAACAGCAGAATTGAGCCGTTAGTTGTGCCTTTTAGTGCACCTAAGGCTAAGAACTCAATAATTCTGTCTTTAACGTCTTTTAGACCTTCATGATCTGCGTCTAAAACTGAGCGTGCTTTTTCAATATCAATCTCTTCTTTAGAGTATTTACCCCAAGGAATTGAAGAGAGGATATCTAGGTAATTTCTAGTAACTCCATACTCAGGAGAAGAACTGTCGAGCATGCTAAATTTCTTAATCTCTTTATCAAATCTCTTTTTGATAAGCTCTGGAGGATTAAGTTTCTTCATTCGTGCTACAAACTCATCTGATTCAGTATAGCTGTCAGCACGAGTTCCCAACTCTTTTTGGATCTCTTTTAATTGCTCTTTTAAGACATACTCTTTCTGTCTTTTTGACAGTTTGTCGTTAACTGAACTCTTAATTTCATCCTGAAGTTTAGCTGCCTTTAACTCTTTTTTGATAATGGCCTGAGCTTTCTTCAATCTCTCTAAAAGATCGATAGTATCTAAGATGTCTTGTAGATTCTTAGCACTTGTTGTGGTAACAGATGCAGCACAGTCTGCCAATAAAGAAGGATCGTTCTGATCGAATCTTAATAAGTACTGACGCATTTCATCTGAGTACATTGGATTTAGTGGTAACAGCTCCTGTAAGGAAGCTACAAGGTTCATAGCTAGAGCCTTTACCTTTACCTCAGCGTCAGAGCCTGCTTCAGGCTCTATGTTCTGAGAATAAACAACTACAGCTCTTAGTTCTTTATCAAATTTAGTCCATTCTTTTATTTGAACACGGCACAAGCCTTCACACACAAAGTGAACTTCACCAGGAACACTCTTTGCGTGTAACAGTCTTACTAAAGTACCTGTCTTAGGAAAATCGGTAGGTGTAATTGAGCCTTTCTTTTTGTACTTTTCATCAATTGCAAATAGGGCAAAAGACTTTGACTCTGAGCGGGCAATTTCTGTGATCAGATCTTCCCACTCACCTTTGATTTGAACAGGGCAAATCTGTGAAGGCATAACAGGTCTGCCAAAAACAGGAATGACAAATACTTCCTCAGGAGATGGTTCTGATACAGAAATATTAGCTTTTTCATCTACAGCATTCTCATTAGCAGTGGTCTCTTTTTCAGAAGAGTTCTCACTGTTAGAAGTTGCAGCATTCTGAGGTTCTATTTTGTTTATAACTTCTGCTGTTTTTTTATCAATATTTTCTTTTAATGAACGTAGTTTTTCCTTGAGCTCATTTAGATCTTCTAAAGTGATTTCAAGATTATCTTTCTTGTTATCGTCCATGATGTTAAATACCTTTTTGATCCTAGTTTACTCATCTACACATGGGGATTTGCGCTTATATTTTCAAGGGCTTTATAAGATAAAGATAAGTATCAAGCTTTAGACTAGCTTCAAGGTTGTAGATACCTTATCCAAGATAAATATAAGTAGAAGCATAATAGCGATGTCTTGGCAGACAAAGATTTTATTTATGAAATCTTTTGAAAAAACAGCTTATTAGCTTATGCCTGCACAATGACGGATCTATTTAATAACTTTTACAAACAGCATATATAAGCCTATATAATTCATGCATCAATATAAGGAGAAAGTTAATGTTTCAAAAAGAACAGGCAGTTTCACGTCTAATTGAAATCTTAGTTGAGTACATTCCCAATCTAAAAGGACAAATCGAAGACTTTTCAAAGGATTATTTTGCTCAAAGAGCTCTTTTAAGAGGTCTTATGAACATGCATTCAGAGAAAAATCCACTTCCAGAAGAGTTCTTTGCATTACAAGACGAATTACTGCAGCAGGAACTGTCTGAAAAACAATTAACTGATGTAAGCTCATTAAAGCCATGCCTTATCAACAAGAATGTCTACGTATACTCAGGTGACATCACTGCATTTAAAGCCGATGCTGTCGTAAATAGTGCTGAACCTAATTTATTAGGCTGTAAACAGGCAGGTCACAATTGTCCTGATAATGCACTTCATTCAGCAGCAGGTTTACAGTTAAGATTTGAGTGTGCGTCTTTAATGCAGGGTAGAGATGCTCCAGCAGGCTGTGCAATTGCAACAGGAGCTTACAATCTTCCATATGGTATTGTCATTCATGTAGTAGGACCTAAGGTTACCTTTGAGGTAACTCAAGATGATATTGCAAACTTAGAAAAGTGTTACAAAGGAGCTTTGACAATTGCTAAAGAGCGCGGTTGTAAATCAATTGTGTTTACTCCAATTGCTACAGGCACATTAGGCTTTTCAATGCAGAAAGCTGCTAAAGTTGCAGTTGATACTGTTTTATCTTTCTTAAAAGATCCTGCAAATGATCTAAAAGTGATCTTTTTCGTGCCACAAGAGCGCGATTGTATAATATATGATAATCTGCTCACTCCTCACGAGGAAAAGAAAGGCGATCTTCATCCTTTCTTTAATATAAATTTGTTCTAGCAAACAAAACTAGGAATATTTAAAAAATAACTATTATGAATAAGATTATTGAGCAGATAACTTCAAAGTTAAATAACTTACCAAAGAGCACTCTTCAAGCATTAATCGGCGCAGTTGTAGCAGCAGTAATTGTTGTTATTGCCGTGGTTTTCTTTATGGGAGGCCCTACAACTCCTCAAGAGCAGTTTAAAGAGACCATTAAAACTGTAGTTACAACCGATAAATATCTTGATCAGATGGCTTCAGGTTACAAGTTCTCAGACAGCAAAAAGGAGCTATTAAAGAATCATTACAAAGAGCTCTTTGATGATGAAATGATTGACTACTTAACTAACGCATTAGATAAGAAAGGTCTATTTGAAAACAAGAAAGAGAATAAGAACAAATCTGTATGGATTGCAACCTCAATGCAGATCTTCAACGCTTTAAGCTTACAGGGCTTAAGACGTTTAACTCCTGAAGACAGAGAAAAGAGCATGGTGTTTAACAGATACTTAGTTAAGACTCTATCTCCACGTGACTGCAAGATGTTTGTAAACGGCGACAGAAGGTTATTTGCTTCAAGCTCTTTCCAGTCAGGTTCATCTAGAGCCTTTAATCAGATGACTGATGATGAATACGCAGGTTACTTATCATCATTAAGAAATGCCTTTAAAGCTGAAATCAGAGACAATCCTAAGAGAGTTGAAGTTACCGCAGGTGAAAAGGAAAAAGTCCAGGCTTTATTAGCAGATGCAATCGATGAAGAACTTAACAAACAGCCTTCAGGCTTGAAAGCAAGACTTCAAAGAGCAGCTGATGATTTAGACAGAGCAAATCCAGTGGATGCATGTAAGTTTGGTAGAATTATCTACGACGCAGCAGCTTCTATTACCAATCCTGAAGATAGAGATCTTGTAAATAAGATCTTATTAACAGACTAATTGAAGACAAACATCAGAGATTAAATAACTTTACATAAGCTAGAACATAAAAAAGAGCAGGATCAATAATAGGTATTTACCTAGAGATTGATCCTGCTTTTTTGTATCTTGAGCTTTATATAGCTAAGCACGCTAAAAAATTTGCTTGAAAAATAGCCTGATAAAACTATCAAGATTTAGCATTCTTTCCAAAGATTAAACTTACAATCACACCTGTTGATAGAGCAACAGCAATCACGATTAAGGATGTGTACACATCAATTTCAAAACCTACTCCAAATAGCTGTAATGAAGCAGATGCTGCAAGTTTAAATGCTACGAAGAACAGAAGCACGATTACAGCTTTCTCAAGATAAACTAAAGCGTTTCTTAGAGCATCTAGGATAAAGTACATAGAACGTAACCCTAAGATAGCAAAAATCATACAAGAGTAAACGATGAATGGATCTTTAGATACAGCAATTACAGCAGGTACTGAGTCAAAAGCAAACATCACATCAGAGGTCTCTACAATAGCTAGACATAAAAATAGAGGTGTAGCATAAACGAGACCTTTTCTCTTTAGAACAATGTGCTTGTTCTCTTCTTTTTTTAGTTCTTCTTGTACATGTGAATTTGATACAAAGAAGTTGTGACCTACTAATTTTGGATATAGAGGAACAAAGAACTTAACAAACTTATAAGCTGGGTGATTAGAAAAATCAGACATACCATCGTTATCTTTCTTCTTAATCATAAGTACAGCTGAGAGTGCCACCATAAAGGCAAAGACAAACTCAACATAAGCTCCTAATGAGAATAAGCCTGTACCGATTAACACAAAGATAAGTCTGAATACTACAGCACCTAAAACACCCCAATATAATACGCGGTGAGTAAATCCTGATTTAATACCAAACCAGGCAAATACAGCCATGATAGCAAAGAGGTTATCAACAGACAGGGCCATTTCAAAGGCATAGCCTGCAAAGTATAAAGATGCAACTTCAGGTGAGAAATGAACATACATAAATCCACCAAAAGCAGCGCCCACAGCCACCCAGAATAGAGACCAGAAAGTAGCAGCTTTAAGTGAAATTGGCTTGTCAGCACGATGTGCCCATAGGTCAATTAAAAGACCTGCAATTGCAAGAAGGGTAAAGATAGCAATTGACTCTGGTTCTAAGCCAATATGAGGTGTGTGTTCCATTGTTAGTCCTTAGTGTAATGCATCATTTATTAAGCATTTTTAATCGGGGACATATAATACAACTAAATTTACCCTTAGTATAAGGTAAGATTTGTCAGCTAAAGCTAACTTGTGCAAATACTTACAAAAAGATCACATACTCGTGCGTAATAATCAGATAAAGATCAAATCAAGATAACGAAAAACAAGACGATGTGAGTCAAGATGAAGCGTTGCAAGAAAAGGTAAGTTAGATATGCAACAAACAGCAAGACTTAAACAGTAGTGAGAATAAGATAGCCTTCATTTGTGAAGGCCATTCATGTGGATTACTTTACAAAGTTGTAATCTTTTAAAGGATTGCCTGAGATGTAACGTGAGGTTGCATCTGCTAAAGGAGACTCATCAAAGCAACTTGTAGTTCCCTTGTGGCAAGTAGGACCATCAGGACGAGCCAAAACCAGTAAAGTGTCTTTATCACAATCACAGGTAATTGATCTCATATGTAAGAAATGACCTGATTCCTCACCTTTAGTCCATAGCTTCTGTCTGGTTCTTGAGAAGAAAGTTACAAAGCCAGTATCTAAGGTTTTTTGTAAAGATTCTTTGGTCATGTAACCCATCATTAGTACCTGACCTGTCTGGCAATCTTGAACAATAGCTGGCATTAAACCATCAACTTTTTCAAAATCTAATTCATCAATGCTTTGAAAGCCATGAAAATATCTAATCACGGATGCAAACTCCTTTTGATCTTAAATAGGTCTTAAGCTCTGGAATATGAATAGTGCCTTTATGGAATACTGAAGCTGCTAGTGCGCCATCAGTGTGAGCAACTTCGAAGGCTTCATAGAAGTGCTCCATGGTGCCAGCACCACCTGAGGCAATTAAAGGTACTTTACAGATTTCACGTACCTTTTTTAACTGCTCTAGATCGTAGCCTTTTCTCATACCGTCTTGATTCATCATATTCAAAACGATTTCACCAGCGCCACGCTTTTGAACTTCTTTTACCCAATCTAAAGTATTCCAGGCTGTAGTTACAGTACGTGATACATCACCAGTATACTGTTTTACCTGATATTGATTGTTCTCAGCATTAAAGTAAGTATCAATACCAACTACAACGCATTGCACTCCAAACTTATCAGCAAGTCTTGTGATAAGTTCAGGATCAGCTAAAGCTGGTGAGTTAATAGAGATCTTATCAGCGCCATAAGCTAAGATGGTTCTAGCATCTTCAACTGACTTAATACCACCTGCTACAGCAAATGGAATGTTAATAACCTCAGCTACCTTTGCAACCCATGATTTATCCACACGGCGGTTATCTGACGATGCGGTAATATCATAGAAAACTAATTCGTCAGCACCTTCGTCAGCATAGCGTTTAGCTAAATCGATGATTGAGCCCATAACTTCGTGGTTACGGAACTGAACTCCTTTAACTACTACGCCATCACGCACATCAAGACATGGAATTATGCGTTTTGCCAGCATTTAACAGCCTCCTCAACGCTAAACTTGCCTTCTAGTAATGATCTGCCGAGAACTACAGAATGAGCTCCTGCTTTTGCAACAGCCTCAATATCAGCAAGAGATGAAATTCCACCTGATGCGATGATGTCTAAATCAGGGTATTTCTTGTATAACTGAGCATAGAGGTTGTTATTAGCTCCCTTCATCATGCCGTCACGGCTGATATCTGTTACTAATACGTGCTCGATGTGATATGGCAGGTAGTGTCTTAAGATCTGATCTAAAGTGGTATTAGAGGTCTTAAGCCAACCGTGAGTAGCTACATAAGGTACACCGTCATTCAGACGTACATCTAAAGCTAAAGTGAAGTGCTCAGGACCGAAGTAGTTCAACCAGCCACGAACCAATTCAGGGTGTTTAACAGCTACAGAGCCTACAACTACTCTTTCAACCCCAAGATTTAAAAGATTCTCAATATCAAAAGCTGAACGGATACCACCACCAGTCTGAATTGGAAGAGGGGAGGCTTTAACAATCTTTGAGATTAAAGCTCTCTGTCTGTAAATCGGATCTTTAGCACCGTCTAAATCGACGATGTGAATAAGCTCTGCACCCTGATTTGCAGCATCAAAAATTCTTTTGATTGGATCGACATTAAAAACAGTTTTCTGAGCAAAATCGCCCTGTTTTAAGCGAACTACGTGTCCACCTGAAAGATCTAAAGCAGGAATAATCATGATTGCTCCTAGAAATTGTTAATGAAATTACTTAACAGTTTTTCACCCGCCTGAGATGACTTCTCAGGGTGGAACTGAACACCCATAAAGTTGTCTCGACCGATAGCAGATGAGAAAGGTACACCGTACTCAGTAGTGCCAATGGTATATTGACCTACCTGCATAGCAAAAGAGTGGTCAAAATAGAAATAAGCATCCTGCTTGATACCATCAAATAAAGGATGATCAGTATGATGAACCGTATTCCATCCCATATGTGGTAAACGTAAACCTGTATCAGGAATTTTTACTACATGAGAAGGCACAATATCTAAGCATTTGATCACTTCATCTTTAACGTTTAATGGAACTTCAGATGAATCGGTAGCTTGGATCTGCATACCTAAGCAAATGCCTAAAAGAGGCTTTTTAGTATTGAGAATAAAATCATAAAGTTTAAATTTCTCAATACCATCCATAACAGCACATGCTGTACCAACACCTGGTAAAACCAGTCTGTCAGCATCTTTCATTTGCTCAGTATCAGATGAAATTACAGCTTCATAGCCTAATCTCTTGAATGCCTGAACTACTGAATTTAGATTAGCAGAGCCTGTATCAATGATGTAAATCTTCATGATTAGAGCTTTCCTTTTGAAGATGGTAATTCATTGCCATGACGAGCTAAAGCTACTCTTAGTGCACGACCAAAAGCTTTGAATAGAGCTTCAATCTGATGATGAGCGTTGCCTTCAGATACGTACATATGTAGGGTAAGTCCTAAGGCTACTGATAATGACTCAAAGAAATGAGGCACCATTTGAGCAGACATCTGACCTACCTTATCACGGGTAAACTCAGCATCAAAATCAAACTTTACGTGAGGTCGACCGGAGATATCCAAAGCAACCGTTACATTGTCATCATCTAAAGAATCAGCAAAGACTTTAGCGTAAACTTCATCCATTGGCAGTACGAAACCGAATCTGCCGATGCCTCGTTTGTCGCCTAATGCTTTTAAAATAGCCTGACCTAAAGCAATACCTGTATCTTCAATGGTATGGTGATCATCAACATAGAGATCGCCTTTTACTTTAGCTCTAATTGAGAAACCACCATGAGTTGCGATTTGATCGAGCATATGATCAAAGAAACCAATGCCTGTATCGAAGCTAGATTGACCTGCATGATCAAGATCAACAGTAATTGAGATCTGGGTTTCACGGGTATTTCTTTCAACTGTTGCAACACGATGTAGGGTAGTAAGAGAATCTGCTATCTTATCCCAAGACATAGTCTTAGGATTATATTGGATAGGAGTAATTCCCATGTTTTTACCCATCTTTACATCAGTTTCTCTGTCACCAATGAAATAAGAGTTTTCTCTATCCCAAGAGGTATCTTTTAGATAAGACATCACAAGACCCAGTTCAGGCTTTCTACATGAGCAGTGATCCTCGGACTTATGAGGACAGATTAAAACCTGTTCAAAGTCGATTCCCTGACTCTCTAAGGTATTTAAGATAAGCTCATGAGCTGGAGTAAAGGTATTTAATGGAAATGAGTCAGTACCCAAACCATCCTGATTAGATACCATAACAAAAGTAAAACCATGCTCTTTTAATTTTAAAAGGGCAGGTATTACATTTTTCTCAAATTTTACTTTTGACAGAGCATCAACCTGGTAATCCTCAGGCTCTGTAACCAAAGTTCCATCACGGTCGATAAAAAGGTACTTTTTCAAGTTAAATCTCCAGTGCCTTTAAGTAACGCATCAACTCTTCTAATTCAGCATCAGAACCGATTGAAATACGGATACAGTTTTTAAGACCTTTCTTAGTCTCAAATGAACGTAAGATCACGCCTTTTTGAGCCATAGCATTAAATACTGCTGGACCATCAGTGAACTCTACTAATAAGAAGTTACCAAATGAAGCAAAGATCTTTTTAACAAAAGGTAGTGCCTTAAGATCTGCTTCTAGCTTCTCACGTCTTTCGTTGCACTTTAAAGCTCTCTCTTTGGTCATTTCAACGCCATGATCTGATAGAGCCTGTACAGCAATTTGAGCAACAGGATCGCAGATAGGGTATGGATCGATAACCTTTAGCATTGCCTTGATGACGTTCTCATTTGCAATAGCAAAACCACAGCGAATACCTGCTAGGGCAAATGCTTTTGACAGAGTTCTAGTTACGATTAAGTTCTCATACTCATTTACAAGATAGGTTAAATCGTCTTCTTTAGATGCAAACTCGATATAAGCCTCATCAAGAACGATTAGAGTATCAGGTAGTGCTTTTAATAACTTAATGAGCTCATCTTTAGGGAATACAATTCCTAAAGGATTAGCTGGACTGTCAATAAAGACTGCTTTTACTGTGAAATTAGCATTCTTTACACCATCAATTAAGTGCTCAGCGTCTAATGAAAAATCAGCATTACGCTCTGCAACAGCCACTAATGCGTCATTGGTGCTAGCTGCAACTTCGTACATACCGTAGGTAGGAGGAGCAATTAAGATTCCTTCACTGCCAGGTTCGCAGAAAGTACGAACGATAAGACCAATAGCCTCATCAGAACCACGAGTTGCAATAACCTGAGTCTTGTGAACACCAGCATAATCAGCATAGCGCTCAACTAACTCTTCAGGCTGACACTCAGGATAGCGGTTTAAGCTTGATGAGTTTAAGAAGTAACCTTCACTCTTTGGAGACTCATTGGCATTTAAGAAGTTATGACCATGACCACCAATACGACGAGCAGACTGATAAGGTACAAGCTTTTGTACGTGTTTGGTGATTAACTTTTCGTAATTCATGGATAACTCCTATTAAAGACTGTTTACTCTTACAACAACTGCATTCTTGTGAGCACCTAGGCCTTCAGCATCAGCCATAGTGGTTACAGTAGAAGCAATTGCCTTTAATCCGTCTTTGGTTGCCTTTTGAACTGTGTAGCGTCTGCGATAATCGTCAGTACCTAAAGCACAGCAGGTCTTAGCATAACCGTATGTTGGTAAGGTGTGGTTAGTACCTGATGCATAGTCACCTAAAGACTCTGGTGTGTATGCACCCACGAAGATAGAACCTACATTACGTAATTTGCCTAGTAATGATTCAGGCTCTTCAACCTGTAAAATCAGGTGCTCAGGGGCATAAGTATTTGAAACTGTGCAAGCTTCATCAAGATTATCTACAACAATAGCTGTACTCTTTGATAGAGCTTTTGATGCAATTTCTTTTCTTGGAAGAACAGCTAACTGTTTTTCAACTTCAGCCATAGCCTCTTTTGCAAACTTCTCTGACTGGGTAACTAAAATTACCTGAGAGTCTGGACCGTGCTCTGCCTGAGATAATAAGTCTGCAGCTACAAAAGATGGATTTGCCTTGTCATCAGCGATAACTAAAACCTCTGAAGGACCTGCTGGCATATCGATAGCAGCACCGTGAGGATCGTTAGAAACTAAGCGCTTTGCCATTGTTACAAACTGGTTACCAGGTCCAAAGATCTTAAGTACCTTTGGTACAGTCTGAGTACCGTAAGCCATTGCAGCAATTGCCTGAGCGCCACCTAAGTTAAAGATACGCTTTACACCAGCTTTAGTTGCAGCATAAATAATGGCGTCTGAAATTGGAGGAGGTGAACATAAGATCACCTGTGGACAACCTGCGATAGCAGCTGGAACTGCTAACATTAAAGCTGTTGATACTAAAGGTGCTGAACCACCTGGAACGTAAAGACCAACTGAATCAATAGGGTGAGTGTGTGTTTCACAAACGATACCAGGGTAGGTTTCTAATTTTACAGTGTGAGGTGTCTGAGCTGCGTGGAACTTTTTGATGTTTTCATATGCTGTATCAATAGCATCTTTTAGAGACTGAGCTACTTTTGAACAAGCGTCTTTGATTTCTTTTTCGCTAAGCTCGATGTTGTCACCTTCGTATTTATCCAGAGTCTTTGAAAACTCAAAAAGGGCGCTATCGCCCTCTTTACGGATACGTGAGATGATGTTTTCAACAATCTCCTGCACTTTACCTGATGTTGTTTGTGCAGGACGTGTCAATGCTTCTTCTTTTTGAGCTTCGTTGAGCTCTTTCCAAATTTTAACTTCCATCTTATATCCTTTAGCAGGGCATAGATAGTGCTCGTAAATCTATGCCCTTAAATTGTTTGAATGAGTTTTAGTCAAGCATCTTTTCGATAGGTACAACTAGAATTGAGGTTGCGCCTAACTCTTTTAGCTGCTCTAAGGTTTCCCAGAATAACTTTTCACGTGATACTACGTGTAAAGCTACATGATCAGGGCTTCCCTCTAACTCGATAATTGATGGATTCTCAGCACCTGGAAGAATTGCTCTAATAGCCTCTAGCTTGTTGCGAGGTGCGTTCATCATGATGTACTTACTCTCAACTGCTGACATTACACCCTTGAATCTCTGAATTAAAAGATCAGCAATAGCCTGCTTTTCAGGGTATAAAGGCTGGTCACGACCAATTAAAACAGCCTTTGAGGTATAAATGGTCTCAACTTCTTTTAAGCCGTTAGACTGTAAGGTAGCACCAGTACATACTAGATCGCAGATTGCGTCAGCTAAACCTGCGCGAGGAGCAACTTCAACAGAACCAGTTAAAAGAACTGATTTGTAGTTAACACCAGCATTCTTCATAGCACGGCGTAATAAGAATGGGTATGTAGTTGCAATCTTGCAACCTTCAAGATCTTTAAGACCAGTCCACTGATGCTCAGTAGGAACAGCAACTGACAAACGGCAATCACCGAAGTTTAATTTCATAACCTCGTTAAAGCCTGTATATAGACCATCAACTTCACGCTGCATGGTGGTCTCTTCTAGAACATTCTGACCTACAATACCCCAGTCAACAACATGATCCATTACAAGACCAGGAATATCATCGTCACGTACTCGCAAAATGTCGATAGGCAGATTTTCAGCATGTGCAAGTAGATGATCGCGGCTAGCAGAGATTTTAATGCCACTGCTCTTAAATAATTTTTCTGTTTCGTCTGTTAGACGGCCGGATTTCTGAATTGCAATACGCAGGCGCTTCTTTTCGCTGCCTTGATTTTCGCAACATGCTTTGCAAATACTCATAGTAAACTCTTTTTAATTTGTAAATATATTTAGTTAAAACAAAAAGAGTGAATTAACACTCTTGACCTGATTAGTGTACCACAAGAACTAATAAAACAAACAGAATGCAAAAAGGATCTAAAAGTGGGCAAATTGAGCTAAAAATAAAGAAAAAGTTGAATGTCTGAAGATGAAAAAGAGACTTTGAGATTGAGTATAAGAAAATCCTCCATTACTAAAGATAGTAAGTGGAGGATTATAACTTTGATGATGAATGGTAAAAACTAGTCCTGTGCGACTGTATTTTTAACGATGTCTGTTAAAATTTCAGCTGTCTTGTCTATGCCAAAGCGACTTGAATCGATCATTAAATGACGATCATCAAATTCGCTAGTGCATTCTGGACAATGCTTCTTTCTGTAGGCAGCACGTGCTTCATCAACAGTCTTAATCTGTTCAAGAGCCTTATCCTCATCCATGCCCAGCTCTTTTACACAGTTTTGTAGACGAGCCTCTAATGGAGCATAAATGCAGATATTGAGAATGTTCTTTCTGTCACGTAAGATACTGTCAGCACATCGACCTACAATAATGCAGGACTCTTTATCAGCATAGTCTTGAATGATGTTCTTTTGAACTTCAAAAACATTGTTGTGAATGCTGTATACAGAAAAATCAAAAAGGTAAGTTTTTCTTAAGAAAAAGCTCTGATGACCTGGATTCTCATCATAGTGACTAATTTCACCTTTTTGTAATCCCAATCTTTTAGCAGCTTCTTTTACGATATCTCTATCGAGTAACTCGATACCTAAGTTTGATGCCATTTTTAAACCAATGGTTCTACCCATTGCAGCAAACTGTCTTGAGATGGTTACAACATAATGTGACATAGCTTACCTCATTAAGCTTTAACAGCTGTAATTCTTACCTTGCTCTTTTTGGCGTTCAGATGACGAACAAATAATGAGAGGCTGAAGTTAATAATAAAGTAAATTACCGCAGCACAACCATACAGAACGAATACATCTGAAACGTTGATATTACCAATACCATTATACATATTAGCTGAGCTTAAAATCTGTCTTACACGTGACATAAGTTCAACTGTTGCAACGTTTGCAAGATATGATGAATCTTTGATAGTGGTAATGATCTGACTTAAAAGAGTTGGCACTACGTTACGAATAGCCTGTGGCAGAATAATGTAGATCATAATCTGAACTACATTAAAGCCCTGAGAGTAGCCTGCTTCAAACTGTCCTTGTGGAATTGAATTTAAACCACCACGGATGATCTCGGCAATAACAGATGAGGTAAATAAGATCAGAGCAATAGAAGCTTTGAACAATAATTTAGTTTCAACTGTTGTTAGACCAAAAAGCTTATGAGCAAAGAATGAAGGTACAGGGCAGAAAACTACACAGATAAAGATCCATAACAGTAAGGGGGTGTTACGGAAGATCTCAATGTAAGTAATTGCAAGGTACTTGAATACTCTGTATTTAGGAGCATTACAGTAGTTTCTAACTAAAGCTAAAACAGAGCCAAAAATTACACCTAAGAAAACAGCAATTGCTGAAATAATTACTGTAAACAGGGTACCTTTTAAAATGTAAATGATAATGGCGTCAATGCTTAGGATATGAAAGCTTGCCATCCATTCTTGTAATAATGAAGTTTCCATTTTATCTCCTATTTAGCAGTAGCTGTCATTCTGTCACGCTTCTTTAAGTTGTTTTCCCAACTTGAAGCCATCTTTGACAGAGGGTAACAGAAGATAAAGAACAGAATACCGCATACTAAATATGCAGGACCATAAGCACCACCAGTGGTTGCACCTGTTACGAAACTGTAGGTTAAAGAAATCAAATCAGAACCACCGATGATATATAAGCAAGAGGTGTTTTTGATTAGGTTTACAACCTGATTTACCATTGGAGGCAGGATAATCTTGATACTTTGAGGCAGAATGATGTAGTACATGGTGCCAAAGTAATTAAAGCCTTGAGTATAGGCAGCTTCAAACTGACCTTTGTTAATAGATTGAATACCAGCTCTGATAACTTCAGCCATGTAAGCTCCATGGTAAATACCAATAGAGATAATACCTGACATCAAAATACCAATACTGTGTCCTGAGAAGGATAGAGCATAGTATAAAAAGCAGATCTGAAGCAGAAGTGGGGTATTTTGAACAAACTCAACATATACACGAGCAATAGCTGCAAGTGTAGTTTTTCCAGATGTTGCCATCAGTCCAAAGATGATGCCAAGACATAAAGAAATTAAAAGAGCTGACAGAGAAACTCCTACAGTGGTTAAAAAACCTAAGATAAAAGTTTCTTTAAAGTGCCAGACCATCATCCAAGCATCTAAAGAAAATAAGTTACCCATTGACTTATCCTTTTTAAACATGGTTGCCCCTAAAAAGGGGCAACCTACTAACTTATATTTTGAAGTTATCTAGTAAAACAACCTTAATTTTTCAAATCTTAAAATTACGTGTTTTGAATTACAGTTTGAATTACAGATTGTTCTCTTTGATTAACTTCTCAATGGTGCCGTCAGCTAACCATTTCTTGATTAAACCATCGATAAATGGTGATAAGCCTGAACCCTTCTTGGTTACAACACCGTACTCCTGTGGTGAGAACTTCTCATCGATGAAGCTACGTGATGGAGTTTTGTAAATGTTTAAGATTGACTTATCAACACAGAAAGCCTGAACCTCATTTGCAGCTAATGCTGTTGAAATTGCAGGGTAGTTATCAAACTGATGGAACTTAACACCCTCAGTCCAGGTTGCAGGATCGAACTTATCAGCATTGAAGTTCTTACCATCTAAGATCTTGTTATCAATCATAGCCTGAACTAAAGCTTTAGCTGAGGTTGAACCAGATGAAACACCAACAGTCTTACCTAACAGATCTTTTAAGTGGTGGATTTCACTCTTGTTCTCAACTAAAACTGATACTGCATCCTGGTAGTAAGCTGTTGAGAAATCCCAGTTCTTTTTACGCTCAGGAGTAATAGTGAAAGTTGCTAATACGCAGTCAAGGTCGCCTGAATCAATTAGCTCAGATCTTGTAGCTGCAGTTACTGCTGTAAACTCAACTTCGATATCTTCACCGATTTCTTTAGCAATTAAAGTAGCTAAAGTATCTTCAAAACCAGTGTACTCACCTGATAGAGGATCTTTTACAGAGAAACCTACAACGTCATTCTTTACACCAACACGTAGAACACCTCTATCCTGAATTGCTTTGATTTCTTTAACGTCTGATGGTGCCTCAGCTGATGCTGTTGAAGCAAAAGTAGCAATACCTAGGGCTGCTGCAACTCCTAAAGAGAGTAAATTTTTTAATGATTTCATAAGAGCTCCTTAAAGCATAATCGTAATGAAATTAGTGTTTTAATATTTTTCCTAAGAACTGCTTTACACGTTCGTTCTTAGGTTCAGTAAAGAAGTGTTCTGGTGTACCTTCTTCAATGATAGTACCGTCTGCCATGAATACTACACGGTCAGCAACCTGACGAGCAAAGCCCATCTCATGGGTAACTACAACCATGGTGATATTTGACTCTTTAGCAAGCTTTACCATAACATCTAAAACTTCCTGAATGGTTTCAGGATCAAGAGCAGATGTTGGCTCATCAAATAGAATGATCTTAGTCTGAGCACACAAAGCTCTTGCAATTGCAATTCTCTGCTGCTGACCACCTGAAAGGGTAGTAGGATAAACATGTGCTTTATCCTTTAGACCTACAACCTCAAGATAGTGCATTGCTAACTTTTCAGCTTCTTCCTTGCTCTTGTGGAAGATCTTAATTGGAGCTAAGGTCAAATTGTGTAATACATCTAA
Source organism: uncultured Gammaproteobacteria bacterium (assembly GCA_900315395.1). Lineage (GTDB taxonomy): Bacteria > Pseudomonadota > Gammaproteobacteria > Enterobacterales > Succinivibrionaceae > Succinivibrio. The sequence goes on along the minus strand of OMZC01000012.1, from coordinate 1,236 downwards.
ATGAGGATAAAGGTTGAATTGCTGGAAAACCATAGACATATATTCACGTATAAGCTTAGTCTTGTTTTTCTGAGTAAGCTCTTTGCCGTCAATATAAACATGACCAGAAGTTGGTGTTTCAAGAAAGTTCATACAACGAACAGTTGTTGATTTTCCTGAGCCTGATGGTCCAATAATAACTAGTTTCTCACCTTCGGCAACTTCTAAACTTACATCTTTTAGTACGTGCAAGTCACCGTAGAATTTATTTATGTGGTCTAGTTTAATCATAGTAAGTACGTTTTACCTTATATTAAATCTCTAGGTCAGAACAAAGTAATGTGTTTAACAGAGTAATCACTACTGACCTCATGGACTGATAATATCATTAGCAAATAATGCTAACTATTTTATCTGTAAAATGCACTAAAATGAAACATAATTAAATTGTATAGATCAGGCTTTGCACTTTAGTGATGAATATTGAATGAAAATAGAGCAGGTAAAAATAGTGCAGATAAAATTAAGCAGGGCAAATATTCAGATGGGAGTTGGGATCTGAAGTTAAGACAGCATCAAGCCTGAGAGTTGTGCTCTCAAGCTTGCAGAAAAGTGCATGTTAATTTTCAATTTGCTTGATATAAACGTAGATGATTTCGTTGTCCTTACTGTATTCAGTTGAAGGTACAATTTCAAACATTACTTTCTTATATACACCGTTAACTTTTCGTCTGTAGTAAAAGATAATTGAGTTGTGATTATCTTTTACATGCTGTTTAAAGTAGTCTATTGAGGCAATTTTCTTTAGTCCTGGCAGATCCTCAGGGTAGATAAGATCACTATCAAAGAGATTACTGATTGCATCTGTGATTTTACCTGTGTTTTTAAATTTCTGTTCGCTAATAGATAATTTAGTATCGATACTCTTATAGCTGTTTTGAGTAAGATTTAATCTTAGGATCTTCAAATAAGACGAGCACAAAACCTCGTAAGCCTTTTGACAAATTCTTCTGTTGATACCCTGTTTACTGTAGTAGTTCTGTTTATCTTCATACATGCGTTCATCAGCATGCTTGATTAGACCTAAGATACTGTGATCATAAAATTCACTTTGACTTGCAAAGCCTACAGCTAAGGCTATCTTTTGGTCATTTTCATGATTGTGCTTTTCTACTTCTGCATTTAAAGATTGGTACAGTTCTTGTGTAGAAGGTGAGTTTTTATCAAGAATAGCAGCAAACTCATCACCACCTATTT
>OMZC01000001.1 GCA_900315395.1 uncultured Gammaproteobacteria bacterium | reverse complement strand
TTTTAATACCACTTCCTAATCGAGGTGGAACAGGGCTGAAAGTAGCTTAGATTAAAGCTCTAACCGTGCTCTATTTTCAATTTTTACCCATAACTATGCTCGAAGAGCCCTAAAAATAAGAATTTATTGTATTGTTTAACGATTCGCTTTTGCTATTTAAGTATATAGGTATATTAACACAAATATCACGATTAGTATTATAAATATACGCACTAATCATAAAAATAAGAAAAGTTAAGTTATGTATTGGAATATGAATACTTTCGCTTGATGAGAAGTTATAGGTAGAAGGTAGGTTGATTCAGCAAGGAAGAATGGAAAATGATGAGTTTTAAGCGGGCATAAAAAAGCCCACCGAAGTGGGCCTTTTTTAATCATTGCAAGAAATTATTTCTTGTAACGACGAGCTAGGTTGTCTAAACGCTCGTTAGCACGTGCAGCGTCTGACTTAACGAATGCAACGTCGTTTGCTAACTTTGACTGCTGAGCCTTTAAAGCGTCAACGTCAGCTGCGATAGCGTCTAACTTTGACTCTAAAGCAGAAGTGTTTGCACAACCAACTAATACTGATGAACCTAAAGCAACAACAGCTAAAGTAGCCTGGAACTTATTCATTTTTATCTCCAAAACTGTTTAAACAGATAATAGGAACAAACAAACATAACCTTTGTTCCTTTGAACAATGCTAATTATAGTATCAAAATTTGCGAATGGCACATTTATTTCAAAAATTTTACAAATTTTTTTTAAAAATTTTTCTCATGAACATTAAATAATGCTCAAAAATAAAGACAACGCATTGAAATATAAAGATATATTCAGTGTATTGGATATTTATAATCTATGTAAAATGTTAGTTACTTATTTTCATTTTTGAGCATTTTTACCACTTGCACTAGATCTTTCAGGCATTTTGCGTCTAAAATTTTGCTTTTTTCGGTCTCAATATGCTCGCCAACTAGGAATAAATTTGAAATTCCAGCTCCCTTGGCCGCAATTAAATCACTTGCATGATCTCCAATCATAATAGATGACTTTAGATCAATACCAAGATCTGCTGCAGCGCTCTTGAACATACCGCTCTTAGGTTTTCTGCACTCGCAGATACAACGGTATTTCTCTATAGGAGATTCTGGATGATGTGGGCAGAAGTAAATTCCATCAAAACAAGCATCAGATAAAGACAGATTTGCCTGCATGAATGAAGTTACTTTAAAAAAATCTGATTCTGTGTATTTGCCTCTGGCAATACCAGATTGATTGGTGACAAGAACTAAAAGATATCCCATATCTTTTAGTTCTTTTAGTGAAGAAGCTACGCCTTCAATCAGATCATAATTCTCTATTTTTCCAACGAAGCCGTAGTCTATGTTGATTACACCGTCTCTATCAAAAAAGGCAGCTTTTCTCACTATGCTAAATCCTTAATCTTAGCAGGATCTAAAGCGATATCCTCTGATAAGGTAATCACAATACCCTTATCTAATACTTCTTTAGCAATATCTTTAGCTTCTTCTAAAGAATGCAGTTTGCATGAACCACACTGATATGGATTTGATGCAGGAACTACAGTACCTTCAGGCAAAGAATAGATATCTTCCATTGAAGCTCTAAAAGCATCAGCAACTTTGCCTGCATCAGCTTTACCAATAAGGCTCATATAGAAGCCAGTCTTACAGCCCATAGGTGAAATATCAATTACTTCCACCACACCTTTCTCATTTAAATGCTCTCGCATGAAGCCTGCAAAGAAGTGTTCAAAGGTGTGAATTCCTTTTTCAGGCATCATACCCTGGTTAGGTTTCTTAATGCGCAGATCCCAAACTTCAATCTCATCGCCTAAAGGAGTTTTCATCACTTTAGCTAGTCTTACTGAAGGAGCTGGCATAATGGTATGGTCTACTAAAAAACTATCTACTAATGGCATTTTTATATCCTTCTTTATGTATTTTTCTAATACAAGTGTTCAAATATAACGTGGTCTTTTAACTATATACTAGTATAGATTGCAACGCTGTAACTGATATTTATAGTTCTGAGAGCGGTTATAAACCTGTCTAGCTACTTTAATCAGCCAATCCTTGCCTTTATAGGTTCCCTTTCTGTAACCTGACCAACCTTCATGATAATTTAAATACTGATTAAAAGCATCAGTTAACTTAACACCATTAGTCTTTTTGGTCTTGGTCATGTACCAACCAATAAAGTCTAGTGAGTCTTTAAAGTTAGAACGTGATGAGAAGAATGAACCTTCATCATCTACATAGTCATTCCAGACAGGATCTTGAGCCTGGGCATAACCGTATGCAGAGCTTCCTCTTCCATATGGGATAAATAAGAACCAACGCATTGGAGGCTGAGCATCTTCTCTAAAACCAGATTCCTGCGCCATGATAGACATAGCTACATTGATAGGCACACCATACTTACGATGTACATCGTGAGCATCAACATACCAGCTATCCTTCTCCTGAAAAATAGAGCATAGATTCTCTGTATTAGAAGGTGGTGTAGTAGTACAGCCTGTCATCACCGCCAAGCTAAATACGGTTAGTGCGATACTTTTTAGGGAAAGTCTCTTCTGCATAGTTAGTCTTAATGTATCCAATATGATTTATTACCAGAATTAAATAGCGTCGTCGCCTTCTTCACCAGTACGAATTCTGATCACGCGCTCTACATCTGATACGAAAATCTTACCATCGCCGATCTTACCTGTATGAGCACCTTCTGTGATGGCTTCAATACATAGATCAACATCCTCATCTTTTACTACAAGCTCAATCTTAGCTTTTGGTAAAAAATCAACTACGTACTCAGCACCTCTGTAAAGCTCAGTATGACCTTTCTGTCTACCAAAGCCTTTAACCTCTGATACGGTCATACCAGAAATACCTTTTGAACTTAAAGCTTCACGAACGTCGTCTAATTTGAATGGTTTGATAATCGCTGAAATCTTTTTCATTTTTTTATCCTAACCTGTGAAAGTTATTATTGTGCGCCTGCTAGGCTGTTTGCATATTCTAACACTTAAGCCTAGTGATTTTCTCTTAAATAGAATGCAATTATCACAAATATAGAATGACTTATATTATCAGGTCTTAGGTTTTCTCAAGGATTGAAGCTGTATTAGATGAATTTATAAGTGCTTAAAAATTGACTTTATATCTTCTGCTCTATTACTTTCTACCTTTTCTATTAATTGACGGTTTAACTCCCTCGCCAAAGATCTGTCATCAAATTTTCTAAAACCACCATTAATTTTCGCTTCAATTAATCATTTTCTTGACGATATTAATTTCATTGAAACTCACATTAATGATGTATTAATACAAAACTCCTTATAAATCGCTATGTTAAAGAAAGATTTTAGTTTTGGCACATCAATTGCAACAGTAAAAGTACATTTGGAAATACGTCAATTTTTGGAGTTTATTATGAATCACGAAGTTTCAAATACCGCTTTAAAGACTATCAATACTGTTATGATGTGGTTATTCTGCCTGACCGTTTTAATGTTAATTGTACCTTGGCAGGCTGTATCAACAGAATTTGCCGACCGTATTGAATCCAATAAGATCTTTTTATATTTCGCTCTGATAATTGAAATTTCAAACTTCATTTCTCAGGCAGTTTTCTCAGTAAATACACTTTTACGCAGAAAGAACAGCGTCAAGAGAATTCAGGAAAAAGTTGAAAAGGCTGTTGAGACTTTAGACTTTGCTGAACGCGCTCTATTACGTGAGTATGTATTACAGAGAAAGTCAGTTTTAACCTTACCTGTAACAGAACCTACCGTTAGAAACCTGATTGACGACGGTGTGTTAAAGATTGTTAATGTTGTGGATGATGTAACAGCTAAAGCACAGATCATTATCTCTAAAGAAGCTCGTCCATATATCACCTACAAAGCAATCGGTTTAACCTTAGGTAAAATGAGTGAAGAGCAGATTTCACAGATTATGAACTCAAGACCTGATTATGCTAGAGAGAAAGCAATTCAGACCAACCGCGTATTCATCGGTTCACGTTCAGTAAATCAGTTGTACAAAGGCAATGATCCTAAGGACAAGCCAAGCAACGACGTAGCAGCTTAATATTCCATAATGTACTCCAAACAAGGTCCTAGAAATAGGACCTTATTTGTTTGTACCTGCAAAACAGCAGGTACAACATCCTAAAGTTAAAAGACAATACTTTTGAGGTCTGTCATTTGCTTTGTCAGTATTATGAACGATTTTTTGACAGGTAATCTTTTAGCTTATCAACTAAACCAAGATCAGCTGGTAACCATGCAACCGAGTCTAGAGAATCCTTATCAAGCCATTTAGCAGCTTCATGCTCTAAAAGTTCTAGTTTTCCAGAAACTACAGTACAGATATAGCATTTCATAGATAAATGAAAGTTTGGGTAGTCATACTCTACAGTGTCAAAGTACTCTTTTACTTCAATGGTGGTATCCAGTTCTTCTTTAATTTCGCGCACAATTGCGTTTTCTGGAGCTTCACCTTGCTCTACCTTACCACCTGGGAACTCCCAGCCATCTTTGAACTCACCATAGCCTCGCTGTGTAGCGAAGATCTTGTTGTCTTTAATAATGATTGCTGCAACTACATTAATAGTCTTCATACAAAATTATATCCTAGTTATTATTCCTTCATTAAATTCACATAGCCAACATTTTGCTTGTTTTCTTTATAAATTTTGCAGGAATAGGTTTCTCTAATTCCCAAATCACACTTATAGGTTTGTTACCTGAATGCTTCTTATGCTTTGCTTTTCCTAAAAAGGTATATGGCTGAGTTCCAAGAGAATCTTCTTTAAACTCTCTTACGAACAACAGAATATTATTATTCAGACTCTCATGATTGATGTATCTTTTTCCTGTTTTAGACTCCACAGATGTCTGATTCTGGGATTGCCAGTGAAAAAACTTGTCAGAAATTGAATAATCGTTATACATTGTTTTTTCAGAATAATCTTTTTCTGTTTTCGACAATGTTACTAAAAGAATGTCTGTTTTATATTTCTCTAAATATACAACACCTTCTCTTATCGACTTGTGTGATTTAAATGAGGCAAGTATTTGATCTCTGCTGTAAGAGCAATACAATTGCAATGGACTTTCGTAACCGAGATCTATCTCTGGAGAAAACAGATCAATTTTTGATCTTCTATATTTTAAAAGTTCAATGATTTCTTGTTTTAGATATTCTCGTTTAAATAGTTCACTTAAATTCTCGTTAACTCTCGCAATACTGTCTATATTGCTTTTTAAAATACCTTTTTCGTTATAGTCTTGCTCATCGAACTCTATAAATTTATTAAATAATGTCACGTAAAACATGTCTAAAAGATTTTGGCTTTCTTTAGAAAGTGACCTAATTTCTGGCACAGACTTATTTGCTGATAGTAGATCAACAATATAATCGATAAACTTAGCCGAATTGAACCAAGCTAATTTTTTGAGTGAGTTATTAATTGATTTTTCATAATCATCATATTTCCAATTTAGAGGATATAGATCAGCCTCTTTGCACAACCTGAAAAAGTTCCAGTCTTTGCCTCGATATATTTTAGAAAATTCGATATTGGAATATTCAAAGAAATTTGATAGAGATAACTCTTTGCCGGTATCTTCACTAAAAGTCTTTAATTTTTCGATTATGTTTTGTCTTCCTGAATAGCTATCTCTTATATTTTTTAAAACCCACTCTTTTGCTTTTTCTTCTAATCCGATATAACAACCAGCGGGAAGCCAAGGGAATCCTTTTTTTATAGAATCACGAACAGAACCTTTATGTTCACCAAGCAAAGCATTGAACTTTTCTTCAAAGTTGTAATGTTTATTTGCTTGTCCAACAAAATCTAAAACTGTTAACTCAGTCTTACCTTCATACAATCTTAAACCTCTACCCAATTGTTGAAGAAAAACTGTTAGAGATTTAGTTGGTCTCAAAAACATTACCGTATCAATGCAAGGAATATCAACACCTTCATTATAGAGATCCACAACAAAAATAAACTTTATGGAACCATTTTCTAACTTTTCTTTGGCTGTAGCTCGATCACCATCATTACTATCTGATGATAGAGCGATAGAATTGATGTTGTTTTCATTGAACATATTGCTCATAAACTTGGCATGTTCAATCGATACACAGAAACCGATCCCATGAACTTCATTTACATCATTCAGGTAGTTATTTAATGAAGAGATAATGTGCTCAACTCTTTTTTTGGCGTTCTCACCTTCAGTATAAATCACATTTAACTCATTCTTGTCATATCCTCCTTTAGACCATTTAACATCTTTTAAAGATACGTTATCTGAAATTCCATAATAAGAAAATGGGCATAGTAAGTTTCTGTCAATGGCTTCAGGCAATCTTATAGAAGCAGCTATTCTGTTATCAAAATAATCTAATATTGAAAGACCATCCATTCTTTCAGGAGTTGCTGTCAGACCAAGCAAAATTTTTGGTTTAAAACAATCAAAAATTGATTGGTAAGACTTTGCTGCAGCATGGTGAACTTCATCAATAATGATGAAATCAAAATAATCTTCACTAAATTTATTAGTTATCTTTTGACTATTCGCTGTTTGAATAGAAATGAATAGATTTTCTTTTTTCTTTGGTTCGTAACCGTCTTTCCACAGCTCTCCAAAATTAGAATCATTTAAGACTCTTCTAAAAGCCCCCAAAGACTGTTCTAGTATTTCCTTTCTATGGGCTATAAACAGTAACCTACAAGGTTTAGGATTTTCTTCTCTGAAACGTTTGTAATCAAATGCTGATATTAAAGTTTTGCCAGTTCCTGTAGCTGCTACAACTAAATTTTTGTTGCTTTGATATATTTTTCTTTCAGCTTGAAGTTTATCTAAAATAGCCTTTTGGTAATAAAACGGCTTAAACTCGCATAAGGAATCCTCGATAGAGTAGATACTAGGATCCTCAGTTTTACTCTTGTTATTTTGATGTACCAGTTTCTCTTTTTCTAATGCTTTTTTTAATTTTTCTTTATCATTCGCCCCATATATTTCAAATAGTTCACTTTTTGAATAAGAATCAAATGCAGCAACTATCTTTGAATAAAGCTCAGGAAGCTCTTTTGCTGACACTTTAATGTTCCATTCAGAGCCACTTGTAATTGCTACGTTTGACAAGTTTGAAGAACCTACATATGCTGTAGAAAATCCCGTATTTCTTTTAAAGATATAAGCTTTTGCATGCAATCTTGTAAGAGTACAATCATATGAAATTTGTATTTGTGTTTTTTCTAAGGAACTCAATTTTTCTATTGCTTTAAAGTCCGTAGCTCCCATGTAGGTTGTAGTTATTATGTTTAAAGATTTTCCTTTATCTGTAAATTCTTTTAATTGATCAAATATTTTTATCAAACCAGTATGTTTAATAAAAGAAACAACAAAGCAAATCTCATCAGAAGATGCAATTTCCTTTTGAAGCTCAGTTACAAACGATGGTTCGTTATTATTTGAATTTGTAAAAAGAGAACTCCTAACTAGAGAGGTTTCAGGTCTTATCAGAGAATCAGCTTTTACCCCTTCTTTTAAGACTTGATCGTTTTCAATTAAAGATAAAAGCTCTACCCCCTCTGGGTCTAAGTAAAAATCATCATCTTTGCAAATAAATTTGATTATCTTATTTGCAAATTCAACTTGCTTACCTTGCTTCTCTTTTTCGTCTTTTCCTTTAATTGTTTCAAGTAACTTTTTTGTTATTTTTGAGATGTATTCTGAAAGCCTAGAAGATATCTCTGCTTTATCTATATTATTTAGGTACTTAAAATCATCTTTAATTTTATCAAGCTCGGCTTTAAGCTCTTTATTTACTATTTGCTCATATATTCCTGAAGAAAGTTTCACATTTAGCTCCTTTGTTCAGTAAATTTAGATTTTCGTTCAAATAAAACATGCTGTTAGAAGTTGAGCTAATAGCAAATAAGAATGATAAAACTTACGTCAGATGATGACTTTCATCTGCAAGCTTGGATATGCCACTACCTCTTTTCCAGAGTATAGCAGCCTTAAATTTTTTGACCAGGTCTTGAGGGATACTTTTATGAAAAAGCACCTTTCCACATCTCTGTGAAAAAGTGCTTATAAATGAATCTTGAAATGATTAGGTTATAGGATTAGTACTCAATAGTACTCATCTTTGATAACTTCTTACGATCGTGCCATGCTTCAATGTAACGAACAGTACCAGTTCTACCACGTGAACACATTGAAGAGGTTAAAGCAAAGCCTCCCTTATAGTGAACACCGTCTAATAACTCACCTGGGGTTACACCGGTAGCTGAGAAGAAGCACTGATCAGTGGTTACTAAATCATCCACTGTGCGGATTGCTTTTAGATCAAAACCGTCTTTAATGATTGCTTCGCGCTCTTCTTCAGTCTTTGGCTTTAATCGTGTGAGCATCTGTGCGCCAGTCCCCTTTAAAGCACAAGCTGTTACAACTGCTTCAGGGGTACCACCAACACCTACTAACATATCGATATCTGATCTTGGATCGATGGTCATTAAGGCACCAGCAATATCACCATCTGAGTGAACCATTACACGAGCACCAACTGCGTGGATCTGATTGATTAACTCTGCGTGACGAGGCTTATCTAATACGAATACCTTTAAGTCACCTACTCTCTTACCTAATGCTTTAGCTACATTTAAAAGATTATCTTTGATTGGAGCATCAAGATCGATAACATTAGCAGCCTCAGGACCTACCGCCATTTTTTCACAGTAATAGCTGTGACCTGGGTTGAACATAGTACCCTTTAATGCGATACCTACAGCAGCAATACCATTTGGTCTACCACCTGCAACACATGAAGTTCCGTCGATAGGATCAACTGCGATATCAAACTCTAAGCCGTCACCGAAACCTACTTTTTCACCAGTGTATAGCATAGGAGCATCATCTTTTTCACCTTCGCCGATGACAATGGTTCCTTTGATATGCAAACTTTGGAATGCAATGCGCATTGCATCTACAGCAGCTCTATCAACAAGCTCTTTATCACCAAGACCTGTGAATTTTGCTGAAGCTAAAGCAGCAGCTTCTGTTACACGAACTAAATCAAGAGCGATATTCTTATCGGCTAAATGTTGTTGCATCATTACCTCTAAACTTCATGAAGTGCACAAATTGTGCATTTGTGTGCGGATTTTCGATGCGTGTATGATACACCGTTATTGAGAATTATTAAAAACAAATCGTGAAAATTATGAGTAAAAAGCTAAGGCTTGCTTGTTTGGCTTAAATTACATACAGCGTACATTGGATAGTTGCACATCCAGCCTTGATCTTTAAATGGAAGAGCACTAAATCTAATACTCTTTTCAGGGTGGAATTTATCATAAAAAGCTTTAAGCCTTGGTGAATTGAGGTTGCTAGATATTTTCACTTCAACAGGTACTACCATATTTTCAATTTGCAGTAAGAAATCCTGTTCATATCGAGCAGTCCTAGTTGAGAAATAATAAGGTATATAGGTTGTTTGAGCCTTTAATTCCTGCAAAACGTACTGTTCAGCTAAAGATCCATTAAATGAAGAGAAGAGCTGATTATCTTCAATGATAGAAACAGGATCTACCCCAATCATAGCCCCTAGTAGCCCTACATCTAGCAAAAAGAGTTTATATGCATAAAAATCTTTGTAGGCTACAAGAAGTAAAATAGGTTCACTTACTTTTGAAACTTTATAGACAAGACCTGACGATACTAACCACTCAATGGAATTTTCAAAGTCACACGCTCTTGCTCCTTTCTTTAGCTTACTAAAGATGAACTTTTTGTTCTCTTTGGAGAGCTGTAGTGCAATAGAATCAAAGATAAGGTTAAGTTTAAATAAAGCTTTACCGTGAAAGTAAAGTTTAAAATCAGCTTTGATTTTCTCAATAATACTTTCTTGAATAGCTCTTACTCTGTCGTAGTCGTGATCTTTAACAAAGCTATTTACAACCTCTGGCATACCACCTACATATAGGTAGTTTTTTAAATTAAAGAGGTACTTATCGGCAAAGATATCAATTACAGAGTAATCTTTTGAATCTAGAGCTTGAGATAAAGGATCTTCTCCTATTGCCTGTAAGAACTCTTTAAAAGTTAGAGGATAAAGGTAAAGTAAATTCACCTTACCTACTGGATAAGATATTCCTCTTTTAACAGATAGACCTAATTGTGAACCAGATACAATCACATGATATTCAGGTGCATTTTCACAAAAGTACTTTAATGATTCTAAAACTTTAGGGCATTCATGAATGTCATCTAAAATTATCAGAGTATCTTCAGGTGCAATAGTTACTTTTGACTCTATTTGTAACGATAGAATGATCCTCTTAATATCAAAGCTGTTGTCAAAGATTGCTTTTGCTCTGTTGTTACCGTGAAATGAGATATATGCTACTTTAGAATAGTTATCTTCACCGAAGTGCTTCATTAACCAAGTTTTGCCAACTCTCATAGCTCCATTTACGATAAGAGTTTTACGTTGTTTTGAGTTTTTCCACTCAATTAACTTTTGCATAGCATCTCTTTTCATAAATGTTTCACCTATCAGCTAGAACGCCTATCTTATAATTCTAGCATATATCATTTTTTTAACAGCACGGACTTGAATATTATTACATTATTTAACGCTTGTATCTTTTTATTTTCTACATTTATTCGCAGTTAGATATTATCTGGACATCAAAATTATAAAAAGCTGAAAGTTAGGAGAAAATCATAATAAAAACAAACACGCTTGGAAACAGCGTAAGTTAGAACAAATAATAGATGTTGGCAGTGGAAGAGATTATAAACACCTGTCTGAAGGGGGTATTCCTGTCTATGGAACAGGTGGATATATGCTTAGCGTTAATGAAGCTTTGTCATGGGAAGAAGACGCTATTGGTATAGGAAGAAAGGGAACAATCGATAAACCATATATTCTTCAAGCTCCATTTTGGACCGTTGACACCTTGTTTTATGCCATTCCAAAGAAAGAACAAGACTTAGATTTTCTCTATTGTATATTTCAAAATATCGACTGGAAAAAGAAAGATGAGTCGACAGGTGTTCCAAGTTTATCAAAAACTATAATCAATAAAACATACTGTATGACTCCAAATTATGATGAACAGAAAAAGATAGGATGTTTTTTCTCAAAAATTGACAACCTTATTACCCTTCAACAGCGTAAGTTAAATTCGCTCCAAAAATTGCAAAAAAGGCTT
>OMZC01000038.1 GCA_900315395.1 uncultured Gammaproteobacteria bacterium | reverse complement strand
TCCGCCACCAACAATTAGAGCAATATCAGAAAGCTTACGCTGTTTCCAAGCGTCAGAAAATCCTGAAAAACGAATTTCAGGAACATTTTCTCCTTCTTTAGGAAACATTTTTTCTAAAAAAGCCTTTTTCTGATTTTTTAGAAGCTCTAACTTACGCAGTTGAAGGGTAATATTATTCTCAATTTCAAAAATAAAATTGGATACTCTAATTTGCTCTTTTTCTTCAGGAATATTCAGTAGTATCTGCATCATTACATCAGCATTGAGTTTTGATCTTCCTCCGCCTACAAGATATGGTCCAATATTTGTAGTTTGAAAAGCATATTTTAAGAATTTTGTATCAATATGCTCTTTTCCCTGTAAAACATGTGCATGATTGTTAACCCAAATCTTTCCATTAACATATTGAACAGGGTAGTTAACTAGATCATTTGCTCCATCTTCAGCAACCAAAATGAATTCTCCATCATGGGTAAAACCTTCAACATAATCTTGAATTCCATTGGCTCCATAGTAAGGAATATTTCCATGATGTCTCTCATTTTCGGCTACAGGAACTCGTAAATTGTCAAAACGATTTGCAATATCGTCAACTTTACGCTGTTTCCAAGCGTCAGAAAATCCTGAAAAACGAATTTCAGGCTTATTTTCTTTTGTCATGATTATTCGCCTCTCAGTAGCTTATTTAGTTCTGAGATGCCTTTTTCATCATACTCATTACCGTTCAGTTCTGTTAAAAGTGAGCAAATTGCATTACTGCTTTCTGATAACTGATTCTCAACATCTTCAAAAGTTACTTTGTATTTATTAACTAAATATGTAACTTTTGATGTGAACTCTGAAATAATCTCACTGAAGATTAGATTCTGATTTGAAATGGTTGTATCAACCCACTTCTGTTTTAATAGTTCAAAAACCTGTTCATCTGTTAGCGTTTCAATAGTTTCTTTTGTCTTTTCGTGTAATTGTTTTTTGTATTCTTTTAATTTTTTATTGTCGTCATCGAGTTCTTTTATTAGCTTTTTAGCATTTAACAACACGTTATAAGTATCGTTTTCAAAATCATCTTTATTTTTAACTGCTTTAGTCAATTCTGCTTTGACAAATCCATCTCCATCAGAATTTACAAAAGCTTTATCTTTGTCTTCACCGAGCTCATCAATAAGTTCTTTTAGACCATTTTCAATTTCAGTAATACGGTTTTCAAGGATACTTATATCTTCTAATTCAGAAACAAAATAGTTCTTTTGGACTAATTCGAAAGGAAGAATATGACCGCACCAACCATCTTGAACTTCAGTGTCTTTTCCTTTTTTCTTTTTTATAACATAAACAGGATCAACTTGTTTTGTTGCATAAAACCCTTCAGTTTGGATTATTTCTATGTCAGTTCCTATTACTTTCCAATTGTCACTGAATGCTTGGAAATTTTGATATTTATCGACTAAAGGTAAGCATTTCAGTTTTTCAAAAAGAAGAGCTGATAATAGAGTTTCTATTTGAAGTGAATTGGTATTTTTAAATTTGCTAAATAGCTCTTTGGTCATTTCTTCTTCAAATTTACTTAAAGCAAATTTGAAGTTTTCTTTAAACTTTAAGACTTCCTTATTTTGATTGATTGTTTCATAAATGTCACAGTCTTTGAACTGAAGATAATCGTTATTTATTGAGGTGAATAACTCTTCAGTCAAAGAAGGAAAAGCATTCCAATAGGAATTCAGCAATTCATACTCTTTTTTAGGAATGCCACCATACATGGTGGAGTACAAGTCCCAGTTCTCTTCTTTGGTTGATGAATCAACGTAGCGAGGAATATTTAGGTTGTAATTGTTAGCTCTTATTTCATCTCTAGATACTACTCTTGAGAATCCATCTACTGATGTTCTATCTTTAATGATATCCACTACCTTCTTAATATCACGAGCTCTTAGAACGTTGTTCTTACCGACTTTTTCATATCCTGTAGAAGCGTCTATGATAAGAACATCATCATTAGTACGGTTCTTTTTTAGTACCATGATGATGGTAGGAATACTAGTTCCAAAGAAAACATTTGAAGGTAAACCAATGATTGCATCAATGTGGTTATTTTCAACAAGTTGCTTTCTAATCTTACCTTCTCCTTCACCGTTGCTGTCTCCTCTGAACAAAACTCCGTGAGGAAGAACAATGGCCATGATTCCGTTTGGTTTTAAGTGGTATAGGTCATGCAATAAGAAAGCATAATCAGCTTTTGTTCTAGGCGCTAAACCATAACCCATATATCTAGGATCGCTTTCTTTTCCTTTTGGTTTCCATGATTGAGAATATGGAGGATTGGATACTACAGCATCAACATATAGAACTTCATAGGTGTTTTCTTTATCTTTATCATCAAAATAAGGCCAATCGTCTTCAAGGGTGTCACCACAACGGCATGTAATGTTGTCTACGTTAATATTCCTCATTACAAGGTTCATTCTTGTGAGGTTAAATGTATTTTCTTTTAACTCTTGAGCATAGTACTTGATCTTATTGTTATCTTTCATGTAGCGAGAAACGCTCTTACCAATATTGATAAGAAGTGAACCTGAACCACTTGTAGGATCATAGATTTTTATTTCATCATGATTTTTAAGGTGTTCGGCAACAATCTCTGACATTAAAAGAGATACTTCATGTGGTGTGTAGAATTCACCTGCTTTCTTACCTGCGTTTGCAGCAAAATTACTAATCAAATACTCATAGATAAATCCCAGAACATCATAATCCTGTTTCTCATCCATAGGAATCTTGTCTATAAGCTCAATTATGGCTCTTATGGCCTTTGTTTTTGCCTCGTTGGTATCTCCCAGTTTTGATAAACCTGTTTGAAGAGTGTCGAAAATTTTATCAAATACCTTTTTATGAGCATCACTTATATTACGAGTGAATGCTGATAAGGCATCAGTTACTTTATCTGAAGAAAAATCACGATCTTTAACCCAAGTTGAAAACAAGTTTTCGTACGAAATAAAGTAACCAATGTTATTTTTTACATTTTCTACTGTGTCTTGGTCTTTTTCTGTTACTTGAGGTAAATACTCATCTGTCCAATCGATTTTCTTTAAATACTTTACTTCGTAATCAGAAAGAAATTTGTAAAAAATAAATCCAAGAATGTAGTCTTTATATTCGTTTGCTTCGATTTTTGAACGCATCTTATTGGCTGATTCCCAAATCTTGCTGGCAAGTTGTTGTTTGTTCATTCTTGTAATCCTTTGATAGATGTTAGGTTTTAATAATTATTTTAGTGGTAAACTAATTCACATTGTATACTTATAAAATCTAAATTTTATAGAGATGTAACTAAAAATAGATAAGTTATCGATGGTTGGAGTAATTTGACATGGGCTTTGGTTCTGAGAAAGATTTTGAAAAAGCTGTTATAGAAAATTTGTCAGCGAATGGTTGGAACCACGAAGTTTTAAAAAATTATACTGAAGAACAACTCATTGATAATTGGGCTAGTATATTATTACAAAATAATAACAGCATTGATCGCTTAAACAATAGGCCTCTTACAAAAGGAGAAATGTATCAGATCATATCTCAGGTCCAATCTCTTAAATCTCCATTTAATTTAAATAAATTTATAAACGGAAAGACATTAACAATTAAAAGAGACAATCCTGATGATAAGTTGCACTTTGGAAAGGAAGTTTCTCTAAAAATTTATGACAGAACAGAAATTGCAAATGGTGACAGCCGTTACCAGATAGTAGAACAACCTAAATTTCCAACTTATTCCAAAATCTTAAATGATCGACGTGGCGATTTAATGCTTCTTATCAATGGAATGCCTGTAATTCATATTGAACTTAAAAGAAGTGGAGTTCCTGTAAGTCAGGCAACAAACCAAATAGAAAAGTACTCTCACGAGAAGATTTTTTCAGGTTTATTTTCTCTTGTTCAAATCTTTGTAGCGATGACTCCTGAAGAAACAGTTTATTTTGCAAACCCAGGCCCTGATGGAAAGTTTAATCAAGATTTTTATTTCCATTGGGCTGATTTTAACAATGAGCCTATAAATGACTGGAAAGAAGTAATTAGTAGCTTGTTATCTATCCCAACGGCTCATCAACTTATCGGTTTTTATACAGTAGCTGACGCTACAGATGGCATATTAAAAGTAATGCGTAGCTATCAGTATTATGCTGCTAATGCAATTTCAGCCAAGGTTATTCAAAATCACTGGGAAGATAAGAATCAACGTGGTGGTTATATCTGGCATACAACAGGTTCAGGTAAAACCATGACTTCATTTAAATCAGCTCAACTTATTGCTTCATCAGGTAAGGCTGATAAGGTTGTATTCCTAATGGATAGAATTGAATTGGGAACACAAAGTTTTGAGCAATACAAGAATTTTGCCGGTGACGCAGAAACCGTTAACTATACAGAAACTTCAAGTGAACTTCTCTCTTTATTAGAAAGTGATTATTTGTCAAAAACATTGATTGTTTCTTCAATTCAGAAGATGAGTAAAATCAAAGAGGGCAATGCCTCATTGTCAATTGCCAATGCACTAGAAAAAATCAATGAAAAGCGAATTGTTCTTATTCTTGATGAATGTCATCGATCAACGTTTGGTGAAATGCTTCAGACAATAAAGGATACCTTTCCAAATGCTCTTTTCTTTGGCTTTACAGGAACTCCTATACAAAAAGAAAACGAGAAAAAGAAAAATACTACCACTGATATATTTGGAGATGAGCTTCATCGCTATAGTATTGCAGATGCCATCAGAGATAAAAATGTTTTAGGATTTGACCCTTATAAAGTACTAACTTTTAAAGATAGTGATTTGAAAAAAGCAGTCGCCTTAAAACAAGTTAAAGCAAATTCAGAATTGGAGGTAATGAACGATCCTAAAAAGAAAGAAGCCTACTTGAACATTCTAAAATTGAACATGGTAGGACATACTGATGATTCTGGTGAATACATAAAAGGAATTGAAGATTTTATTCCTTCATCTCAGTATGAAACTATTGAACATCAGAAGATGGTAGTTCAAGATATAAAGGAAAACTGGCTAACTTTAAGTCAAGCAGGAAAGTTTCACGCCATATTTGCTACTAGTAGTATTCCTGAAGCAATCAACTACTATGAGCTTATCAAAAAAGAAATTCCAAATCTGAAAATATCAGCTCTTTTTGATCCGAATATTGATAATAACGGGAATGGAATATACAAAGAAGAAGGTCTTATAAAGATTATTTCTGATTACAACAAAAGATATGGAACGAAATTTACTATTCCAACATTCGCTGCGATGAAAAGAGATTTGTCAGATAGATTAGCTCATAAGAATGTTTATAAGCACATAGAAAATACTCCTGAAAAAAAGTTAGATCTTCTGATTGTAGTAGACCAAATGCTAACTGGATTCGATTCTAAGTGGGTTAATACCCTATATATGGATAAACTCTTAGAATATGCAAACTTAATACAGGCTTTTTCTCGTACTAATCGACTCTTTGGTAAAGACAAGCCTTTTGGCACGATAAGATACTACAGAAAACCACATACCATGGAGCGTAATGTTAAGCTTGCAGTAGAGTTATATTCTGGTAACAAACCTCTAGGTCTATTTGCGGTACGCCTAAACAAAAATTTAGAAAAGATGAATTCTATATATATAGATATCAAAGATCTTTTTGAAAACGCAAGAGTTGCTGATTTTGAAAAGCTTCCTGAGGATTTAGCTGATAGAAAACAATTTGCTGAATTATTTAAAGAATTCAATGATTATCTAGCTGCTGCAAAAATTCAAGGATTTAGATGGGATAAAACGATTTATGAATTTAATAAATCAACTCCTGAAGAAAACACAATTGAAATCCTTATAGATAAAGTTACTTACGACACTTTACTTATTAGATATAAAGAATTATTTTCCGATGAGCCTTCTGAAAAAGGAAAAGTTGAATCTGTACCTTATGATGTTGATGGCTACTTAATTGCAATAAATACCGACAAGATCAATGCTGATTTTTTAAATTCAAGGTTTAAAAAGTACATCCGATCCATAGAAAAATCAGAAAATATCGAAACTGCAGAAAAGGAGCTGCATAAGTCTTTTGCAACATTACCTCAGGAAGAACAGAAATTTGCAAATGTTATCTTGAATGATATTCAAAGCGGAACTCTCAAAGCTGAAGATGGCAAAACATTCAGAGACTATATAGCTGAATACATGGATAGAGATCAGGGAGATCAAATTCAATCTATAGTTGATGCTTTAGGCGTTGATAAGCAAAAACTCAAATCTTTGCTGTTACTAAAACTAACTCCAGCTAATATCAATGAGTTTGGAAGATATGATGCTTTAAAAGAAACAATTGATAAGGCTAAAGCTCGTGCTTATTTTGAAAGAATTGAAGGTGTTAAAATCATCCCTCCAAAGGTTTATATGAAGGCAGATGCTCTGCTTAGAGACTTTATCGTAAAAGGTGGATTCCATATTAAGCAGTAATATCTTGTTGAAAAGCCTACATGGACTGTAGGCTTTTTAGTAAGCAATGCTTTTTTATAAAAAGTTGAAATTAAATTTGAGCTTTTAACTAAAAAAGCTTTTTTAAGTTCCCATACAAAAACAGAGTGATGAGGAACAGGTTTATTTTTATCAAGAAGCTTTCTTAAGTCACGTTCCATTCTCATATAAAGACTTAAGGCAACAAATTCAACGAAACACTTGCCTACTAAAGAATCTTCACTAGAGGTTCTAAACATGTCACAGCACATCTTTACTTTTAAGTCCAAGAAGCAGTCTTCAACAGTACGTCTGTCCTTATAACCGTAGTAAGCCTGCTTACCATCTCTGACAGAATCTGATACAAGCACCAGTATACCGGCATGCTGGTTTGCTTCCTGGACGGCTTTGTTATTCAGCAGCCATTGGTCAGTAAAATTTTTGAATAAAACTTTAGTCGTAACTGTTTGATTTCAGATCACTTTCTACTAATTTATGGTCATCATAAAATTACCTATTTAATTTTCAACGACTTTTTGCTTATTTTGCGATTAAAGGATCAAAACGATCGGTAGTAATTTCATCAGCGTGACTTAAGGATCACCAGATCACATAAAGGCTTTTAATTTTTCATCAGATGCCTTATAAAGCTTGGGTACAAAAGAATATTTTGAAAATCATTACACTCTTGTGTGATCTTTTTATCGGTCTTGTACTGTTTGATTTGTTCAAATTCTGCTTTTAGCTCATCTAAAAACAGAGGATCAATAACTTTGTGGATGTTCTGTATTGAGGTGTAGTGCATACCACCTGAGCGTCTTGTTTCAGGGTTTAAGGTACTTTCAAATACAGCACCAAAGATTGTAGGTGAAATGTTTGCCCAGTCAAAACTTTCTGAGCACTCAGTTACTAAAATCTCTTTTAATTCATCAGTAAAATTAGGAATTTCCTCTGTATGAGGGTCAACAATCTTAAACAGATTGCCATTTACATAAGGAAATTTAGCTAATTCCTCATCTAAATAAGGATCTCGTTCGTCTTCTTTCTGATTTAAAACTTCAAACAGGTCAATTAAAGCTCTTCTGATGTTCTTAGTTTCTGTGTTCTTGATGTAATTACCAAAGATATGACAATCATGGCGATCAAATAGTCCTGCATCTTCTGCATATAAACAAAAAACCAGGCGAACGCACAGCTTATTAAGGCTCTTTAAGGTGTTATCTGCCTTTGGATCTTTGTATTGTTTGATTAAACCATCGTATAGCTTACCGATTAAAGTACCTGCTTTAATTGACAGTTTCTGTTCTACAATGATCTTGTCATCCTTAAATGTAGCTAAGAATTGAAGCTCATTGATCCTCTCAGGTAGTTCTTCTAATTCTATGCGTACAGGATCTTTGCCTTTTAGATCTTGATCCATGTCGTAGATTAAGAATGACTTGAAGTTACAGGTAACGATCCAACGTGCCTTTTGTGAGAATGGCAACTCTACGTTATAACGTTTAGCTTGTTCAAATGGTGTTAGCTCTGTTCCATCTGACTGTTTGGCAGCCTTGAATAAATCAATATCACTGCCCTTTTGTTCAATGATAACTCGTGAGTCTGGCAGATATACATCAATGTATGATTGATGACCTAATTGAACTCTGTATTCAAACTTAACTGTTTCGTTATTTACAATGCTATGAAGAACGTTAGATAGAAGATCTGTCCAAAAGAGTTGGCTGTGCTGTTTCTCGTCACCTTTATCAATCCAACGTTTTACAAATTCAACTGCATCTTTATTTTTAGTTGCCATTTTGGATTTCCTGTTTTGATCTTTTTACTAATCTATCTAATGGTCGGCTCTTATATATTTATATATTCAGTATTTTAAACAGTATTACAGTATATATAGTATGTCGGAATTCAAATTAACACAAAACTATCATAACATTCTCAAAGTGGTACACCATAAAAGTGGTACACCATTTTGGTGTACCACTTACCAAAATGCTAAAAAATGAATAAAATCTAAAAAACATGAAAAATTAAAAAATCAAAAGAAATTTATTGTGTTTCAAAAGGTTATCTAGTAAAAATCTTGATTAAATTTTGGATAATTTATAGAGATTTTTTGAGGAAGTGGCAGGGGCAGAAAGACTCGAACTCTCAACCGTCGGTTTTGGAGACCGCTGTTCTACCATTAGAACTATGCCCCTGTGGAATTGCCGTAGTATTATCAACAAATTGCCCCTCTTTGTAAAGGGGCATATCAAAATAAATTTAATAATTTTTTAACAATGGCATATATAAGGCTTTTTGTTAAGCTTCACTTTGAGTTTTTTCACCTTCATTCTGCTCTAATTTCTTCATTTCAAAGAAATTATGACGAGTTTTATAGTAAACCACCGCAAGAATTGAGGTAATCACAGTCATATAAAGAGCATATTGGCCATAACTCTTTATCATGTCAGACAGTGGTAAACCTCTCATAGCAAAGTCACGCCAGAACTCATACTCCCATGTAAGTGGAAAACAAAACTTAACTGTATTTACCCATGCTGGCATATAGCCTGATGCTAAAAGTGATCCTCCAAGGATAAAGCCAGGTGGCACAATTAAGATCATCTTACTGCCACCTTCACTAGGTTGATTAGTCTTCCATGTTACTAATAAAGCAAGCACACTAATGGAAAAACCTGTCATCAGCATACTTGGCAGATGAAAGAAATAGTTTCCTTCAAATCTCATTTGACCAAAGATAATAAGTGGCGCCGTTACAAGTGAGATTGCTGTAGTGTAGATAAGAGCATAAGGTAACAGTCTTGCTAAAAGGCAGGCCAAGCCGTCTTCTAAAATTGTCTGCCAACGCATTGAGACTTTAAAGCGACCTACCAGCATTACTGAGGTAAGACCTAAGATAATGGATGAGAAAAAGTAGATAAAGGCACTACAAAAGGTAATAGATGCTGAGGTTGTAGGATTGTACAGTTCTCTTTTTACCATATCCATAGGTTGCAACAGTGCCTGTACCTTTTCACTGGAGGCTTTAGCCAGCGCTGCCACCTCTGGAGCTGAGTTCTCAGCTCCTAATGTGGCTATCATCTCGCTTAAATTAGCAATAGCCTGACCGTTTTGCCCAAGATTTGAGTAATCAGCAAAATAGCCAATATTAAAGGTTCTGTCGCGTCTTTTGAGCTCTTTTTCCAATCCTTTTGGAAAGTAGAGTACGCCGATGTTTTTGTCATGAGCAGTAAGATCACGCACTGACACAGGTGAATGGTAAACCTCGGTGATTTCTACATAAGCTGAGGTATTTAACTTCTCAATTAAGGTTGTAGATAACTGTGAGCTATCAAGATCGATAACCGCGATCTTACCTTCAAACACCTCACCATGACGGGCACATACTGATACTATCAGGGTGATCATAATCGCCATCATGAAAGCTGCGATATGGTAAGGAATGAACCTGCCTGAGAGCATCGCCTGAAACTCCTCGTCTATGGAGGATATGATTTTATTCATCACGTACCTCCATCGTCATACCGGTTAATACCTCAGGTGAGTCTACATATATTCTTACCTGAAATGAGGTCAGATCACCTAAACCGCGCTCACGGGTCATTCTAAGATCTGCAAAGGTAGGAGCTGCTGTTGCAAACCTTACTGTACCTGTAAGATCTTTATCTGTAGCTACACAATGAACTTTTACTTTATTTCCCCTTTTATACTTTAGTACCTGATCTTCACTTACATAGATATCAAAGTACTTTCTGTCAGTCTCGAGTGTAAGTCCTGAGGAATTAGGAGATACCAGTTCACCCTGCTGATATAAGATCTTTAAGATCTTGCCGTCACATGGGGCAATTAAAGTTAAACGTCTGTAGTTGACCTCTTCTTGTTTTAATTGAGCTTCAGTCTGCTTTAATTGAGCTTTAAGGTTATCTAAAGCGTTGTGCATGTTATCAATCTCAAGTCTTTCATTCTTAATTGATAACAAGGTCATGCCCTTTGCTGAACCTGTTCTTTTTAACTTTTCTATCTGCTCGTCTGTGGCACCATAAATTGCAGCCTGCAACTTACGCAAAGCTTGAGTTTTAGCAGCCCCTGCCTGAATATTCTGTGAATTAGCACTGTCATAGTCTGACTTTGAGATGCTTCTAGTATTAACTAATGAGTTAGCTCTTTTATATTGCTTTTGAGCTAAAAGATTAGCTGATTCTGATGCTGTAAGAGATTGCTTTAACTGTTCAATCTCTTTCCATTTAGTTAACTCCTCTAAATCAACATTAGCTTTTCTAATCTCAATTTCGTTTTCCTTTGAAAGAATCAAAGCCTTTTGAGCTTCAATTGAAGCTTTGGTTCTTTCAATACTGATAGCTGTATCAGTATCATCTAAGACCATTAGAACCTCACCTTTTTTTACCATTTGAGATTCTTCAATATCACGCTTTATGAGCACTCCACCTACATTTTCAAAGGAGACATCTACAGTATCAGCTGTAAGCACTCCTGACTTAATGCTTTTAGCAATAGTGGTGGCATCACCTCTTGAACCAAAATAAATAAGAGTTGAACTGATGATGAGTAATGAAAACATGGTAAGTAGAGTTCTTAGAGCACCTCTACTCATATTTGAATTTAATTTCACTTTTACATACCGAAAGTCTTGTGGCGGTACACGTTCTTACTGGTACCTATAACTTGAGTATGGAAAAATTGAAAAATTTTTGTACGTTACAAAAATCAAAAAGTTGTGCAATACAAAAGCGACAAATTTCAAAAAGTTATTCATATATCACACAAAATTTACGCCATTATGCGCAATCGGATAATGACAATTTTGTCATTAAATCATTGAGTATTTTAAAATTCGATCTATACTTAATGACACAAGTGTCATTAAAGGCAAATAAAAATGGATAATAAAAACAGAATAAGACGCAAAGATACCCGTCCTACAGAAATCGTCATGTGTGCGATGAAACTGTTTGTTGAGAATGGCTATTTTGAGACTAACTTTCAGGATATAGCCAATGAAGGACATCTAGCGCGCTCAACTATCTATCTGTACTTTAAAGATAAGAAATCAATCTTAAAAGCTGCGCTTAAAAAGAAGTTTGAAGAGAATAAAAGCAGCTTAATCGATTTGAACCAGGATGAGAATGATACTTTCCATGAAAGAATGGCCAAGATCTTAACTAGAATGCAAAAAATCACCAAAGACGAGTTCTTTAAGCGTTTTTGCATCATGATGACTGAATTGTCAGCTAAAGATCCTGAAATTGCCAAGATTTGGAAAGAAGAGATTTTTGATAAATTACAAAAGATCTGGGCTTCTATGTGTGAAGAGTTCAACCTTGATCCTAAATACAGAGAATATATCTTTAATGTTCTCTATTCGGTGTTTTTAATGTCTTGTGTGTCATCTGTCTGCTTTGGAAAAGAAAGTCCATTTATGGATTTTGTAAGTTTCTCAGAACTTACCAAAGCTGATATTCAACAGGGTAAATTTGATTGGATGCTAAATCATGAATAAGAAGATTATTGTTGCTTTTTTTGTCCTAACTGCTGCCGTTTGTGCAGGCATCATGTATTCAAAATATCAGGGATCTGTTGAGCTTACAAAAGCTTATGGCAATGTTGACATCAGACAAAGCTCACTCTCTTTTGAAAGATCAGGACGCATCATCAAATTAAACTTTGATGAAGGTCAGAGAGTTAAACAAGGTGATGTTCTAGCAGTTCTTGATACTAAAGATCTTAACTATCAGATACAGATCAATGAAGCCCTAATGCGTCAGGCTAAAGCTTCATTAGATGAGATGGTTCGAGGTTATAGAACTGAGGATATTAAACAGGCAGGCGCTAATGTACAAAGACTTGAGGATAACTTAAAGTTAGCCACAGTCACTAACGAGCGTTATCAGAAACTGTATAAAGCAAGAAGTGTTTCTGCTCAGGAAAAAGATAATGCCTTTTACTCTATGACTCAGATTAAAGCTCAATTAGATGAAGCATCAGCTAAATACAAGCAAATGCTAAAAGGCTATCGAGTTGAGGACATTGAAAAGGCTCAGGCTCAATATGACAGCACTGTAGCTCAGGTTAATTACTTAAATTACCAAAAAGACGAGCAAAGCGTCATTAAAGCTCCTTTTGATGGTGTCATCCGCACTAGAAAGAGTGAATTAGGTGATATGGCTTCTCCTCAAAGCACTGTCTTTGAGTTATCAGTAATTGATAAAAAGAGAGTACGCATTTATCTAACCGAAAAGCAGTTACCTTTAGTAAAGATAGGCGCTAAAGCTTATATCAGTGGTGTTGATGACAATAAGATTGAAGGCACAGTAGCTTATATCAGTGATACAGCAATGTTCACTCCTAAGACTGTACAGACAGAGGACTTAAGACCTGATCTTGTATATGAGGTAAGAGTAGATACTAATGATCCTAATAACAACTTGCGCTTAGGTCAGAGTGTCACTGTTGATTTTACAAAAGAGTAAAAGTCTTTGGTAAGAATAAGCAATCTGTAAGAAAGACACATGTGCAGGCTGATACATGTGCGATAGATACAGATCTAAGTAATTACCTGAGTAAGTCATTGTCTGAGTAAGTTATTGCCAGAACAAGTTATTGCCTGCGTATGTAACTGACAGTACTGGTTTCAATGTAAAGTAGTGATAAGAGCAAAATGAACAGCATTATTAAGATTATCTCTCTTTATAAAGCCTATAAGGTCAAAGGTAAGAAAGATGTGAATGTCTATAGTGATTTTTCACTGGATATTGCAGCATCTAATCACTTTATTTGTCTTACAGGACCTGACGGTGCTGGTAAATCTACGCTTTTAAAACTGCTCTCAGGTGTTGTAAGAGCAGATAGTGGTGAAGTCCTTCTAGATAACTTAAAGCCTGACAATAACAATGAGAATTTCACTAAAGAAATCGGCTATATGTCGCAGACACTAGGTCTTTATGGAGAACTTAGTGTCTTAGATAATCTAAGGATCTTTTCAGGATTAAAAGGACTAAATCTAAAAGAGAATGAGGATTATCTTTTAGATTTATTAAAAAAGGTCAATCTTTTACAGTTTAAAGATCGTGAAGCTGATGCTCTATCAGGCGGTATGAAGCAAAAACTAGGTCTTACCTGTGCTATTGCTTCAAAACCAAGAATTCTAATTTTAGATGAGCCTACAGTTGGTGTTGATCCTGTATCCCGTCAGGAGCTATGGGACATTATCTATGACTATATCAATAAGGCTCAGGCTTATTGCATCTTTTCTACAGCCTATCTTGAGGAGGCTGCCAAAGCTGACATCACGTTAATGATGAATGATGCAAAAGTCGTATTGCAAGGAAAACCTTCTGATATCTCACACAAGATGGAAGGCAGGACCTACAGCGTTGAGTTAGGAGAGCTTAATTATCAGAAAACAGTACGTGAGGTAATGTCCATCTCAGAGCGTTGCTATAAAGCCTCCCCTCTTGTAGATGTCTGCCCTCGTTTAAGTAAAATCGATGTTGTTACTAAAGATACAGACTGTGAAACACTAATCCATAACTTTTTAAAAGACAATTTAGGCATTGAGGTTACAGTAAATAAAAGAGAACCTATCCTTGAGGATGCATATATCTATCAGAGCTATTTGAATAAGCTTAATAAAGATGGTGCTAATACTGGTAAAGATAATGTTTCCACAGCTTATACCCCACTTAAGGTCACTCCATATGACACTGGCACACCTGTAGTTTCTGTTGAAAAGATTAAAAAGAAATTTGGTAATTTTACAGCAGTACATCAATCAAGCTTTAATGTGCACAAAGGTGAGATCTTTGGATTATTAGGTCCAAATGGTGCTGGTAAAACCACCACCTTTAGAATGATCTGCGGTTTGTTAAAACCAACCTCTGGTAATGTAACTGTAAACGGTTTTGATCTTAAAAAAGCCAAAGATGATGCTAGAGCGACTATTGGCTATGTATCGCAGAAGTTCTCTTTGTACAGAAAGCTTAATGTCTATCAGAATTTAGAGTACTTTGGATTGAGTTACGGACTTGATGTCAAACCACTAAAAGCTCGTATTGAAGAACTTTTAGATGAGTTTTCATTACGTAAATACAAAGATATTCAAAGTGAGGATCTGCCCTTTGGTTTACAGCGTCAGCTCTCAATGGCTTGTGCTCTAATTCATAAACCTAAAATTCTCTTTTTAGATGAGGCAACCTCTGGAGCTGATCCTGTAGCACGCCGTGTTTTCTGGGACAGGGTGAGCGCTTTAGCTTCAAGTGGAACCTGTGTGATTGTAACAACCCACTTTATGGAAGAGTCTGAGTACTGTGATAACTTTTTAATTCAGGATCAGGGCAAGATCTTAGTTTTAGGTGCTCCTGACAAGATCTGCATTAAAGACGGTCACAGGATTAGTATTGAACAGGCCTTTGTGGAGCTTGTTCATAAGTTTAGAGCTCAAAAGGCATAAAGGAGAATGAGTATGTTCAGATATCTACCAATTCTTCTGGAAAAAGAGTTCAAACAGATCTTAAAAGACAAATCTGTGTTTGTATTAGCTTTCTTACTGCCAATGCTTCTAGTAGTTATCTACGGTAGTGCTGTAAGAATGGAAGTAAAACCTGTAAAGCTGTGTATCAGTACATATTATGAAAGCGCTCTTGAAAGAGCCATTACTGATGAGTTTATAGGATCTCCATATTATGAGGTTACAGTAGAAAAAAGCTTTGCTAAGGCCCAGCAGTTATTTGCTGATAATAAAGTAAAAGCCCTTTTGTACTTACCAAATGATTTGCCTAATCGTGTGCAAAAAGGCAATGGTGAGCTTATGCTCTATTTAAATGGTGTGGAAGCTCAGCTCTCATCCATCTCTGAGATTTACATAAAATCAACCATCCAAAGTGCTGTTTCAAAATTAAGTAATACCAAAAGCTCAAGGATTACAGTTAATACCCGCAACTGGTTTAATGAATCTAATGAATCTGTTTGGTTCTTAATGTCAGGACAATACGTAAGTATCATTACTTTAATCAGTATCTTTTTAGGTGGCTTTGTCATTGCTCGTGAATGGGATAGAAAAACGATTGAGTCATTAGCTGCTACTAATGCTTCAGCTTTTGAGATTGTGCTCTCTAAAGTCATTGTCTATTACATTATGGCAATTTGGTCGATGTTCATCATCCTGGGTATGGGTGAGCTTTTATATGACATTCCAATTCGAGGCAGTATCATAGGCTTAGTTTTAAGCTTATCTGTATATGTTCTAGAGATGATCTGCTTAGGTGTGCTTATCTCCTCTTTCATGAAGAATCAGTTCACCGCAGCTCAGCTAGCTGTGATCATAGGTTTCCTACCTACAGTGATGTTGTCAGGTCTTATCTTTGACCTACGTGCTGTACAACCATTTATCCGTGTTATAGGTACGATTATTCCTCCTACCTATGAGGTTAAAGCCATGAGAATTAACATGCTCTCTGGTGGTAATGAGCTGTTTTTAATTGCTAACTTCTTTATTCAGTTATTCTGGTGTGCGCTGTTTTTCACCCTCACCGTAAGACAAGTTAAAAAGGACAGCAAATGATGAGAACTTTAATTAGAAAATCTTTGCTAAGAATTTTAGCTTTAATTAAAAAAGAGATTTTAACTATTCTAATGGACAAAAAGTCACGTGCCGTACTTTTTGCCCCTATCATCGTGCAGTGTATTATCTTTGGTTATGGTGCATCATATCATTTAGAGAATGTACCTTATGCAATCTATAACCAAAGCAATGACAGTGTAAGTTATGAGATTGAACAGGAGCTTTTAAAAACTCCAAAATTCAAGCTCATTGAAAAGTGCCACACCATGGACTGTTTAAGAAAGAGTGTAGATTCACAAAAGAGTCTTATTGGTATTTTTATAGACTCAAACTTTAAGAATACCCTTCAGGCTAATATTATTCTTGATGCACGAAATACAGCCTCTGCTAATACGGCCTCAGGTTATGTCACCTCTATCATTGAGAATATTAACAATCGTCTTTACGCAAAGAACTCACTGAGCATCAACTCACGCTTTTTATTTAATGAGAATAACTACACCCGTTATACCATCTTAATTGGTATGACCTTAGCTTTATCTGTAATTCAGGTACTGTTACTCTCCTCATTAAGTGTTTCAAGAGAGAAAGAAGAAGGATCTTATGACATGATGATCATGACACCAGCAAGACCTTTTGAAATGCTAATTGGTAAAGCCATACCTCCTATTGTGATTGCTTTTATCCAATCATTTATCCTGATTGCTATCTGTCGCTTTTACTTTGAAATACCAATGCGAGGCAATATCTTTGCTATCTTTACTTTAATTACCATCTTTGCTTTTGCTATTGTGGGAATTGGTCTTGCTATCTCTACCTTGAGTAAAACGACCATGCAGTCACTTGTTGCAGGATTCTCACTATGTCTTGTGTTAATCATGTCCTCAGGTTTGATTACTGCAGTTGACGGAATGCCTTACTGGTTTAAAGCTGTAGCTTACTGTAACCCTGTATACTATGGAATTAACTCCATGTGGCAGCTCTACTTACAAGGCAGATCTATCTTTGATTTGACCGATAAAATCATACCTTTAATCATGGTGGGAATTGTTACTCTATCAATGGCTTCATATCTATTCAGACATAAGCTTGAGTAAAAAATTTAATTTTTTTCATATCTAAAAATCTCTTTTAACTAGTGTATAATGTAGCTTTCAGGAACAGCGAAAAAACGCAACCGCTCCTGAAAGCGAATGCGTCCCCGTTCTTACTGGATTTCACTCAGTGTAAGGGACAAAAAATGACCAATCCACTTTTCCAAAAAGATATCATCTCAATCTCAGAGTTTTCAAAAGATCACATTGAACTAATTCTGAAAACTGCATTTGAATTAAAAGCACATCCACGTAACGATTTATTAAAAGACAAGTTAATCGGTGTAACCTTCTTTGAAGGTTCAACACGTACTAGACTTTCTTTTGAAACTGCTATTCAGCGCTTAGGTGGTAGAGTAATCGGTTTCTCTGATGCTACTAACACCTCTTTAGGTAAGAAAGGCGAGACCTTTATGGACTCAATGAGGATCATCACCTCATATACTGATGCCCTAGTAATCCGCCACAACAAAGAAGGTGCTGCAAGATTAGCTGCTGATATTTCACCTGTACCTGTAATCAACGCAGGTGACGGTTCAAATCAGCACCCTTCACAGACCATGTTAGATTTATTCACCATCAAAGAAACACAAGGCCGTTTAGAGGATATCTCTATTGCCTTCGTTGGTGACTTAAAGTACGGTCGTACCGTTCACTCATTAGCTGAAGCTTTATCACTGTATAACGCAAGAATTTACTTAGTTTCACCTGAGTCATTAGCAATGCCTCAGTACATTCTTGATGATTTAACCAAGCGTGGTATTACCTTCTCAATCCACAATTCATTAGAAGAGGTTATGCCTGAGATCGACATTCTGTACATGACTCGTGTTCAGAAAGAGCGTTTTGATGAAACTGAGTATCAGCACTTAAAATCAAAGTTCATCTTAACTCCTGAAGTTTTAGCTGATGCTAAAGAGAACATGAAGATCTTACATCCTCTTCCAAGAATCGATGAGATCACCCCAGAAGTTGACAATACCCCATATGCTTACTACTTCAAGCAGGCTGCAAACGGCGTATATGCACGTGAAGCTATCCTTTCATTAGTATTAAACAAGGAGATTTAAGATGTCAGACGCTCATGTAGAAAACAACAAATCAAAGCTCCTTGTTGAGGCTATTGCTAACGGTACCGTGATCGATCATATCGCTCCAGGTCAGGCAATCAACATCATTCGTATGTTCAAGTTCTTAAGCAAGAACAATCAGCTAACCGTAGGCTTCAACTTACGTTCTGGTAACTTAGGCAAGAAAGATATCATCAAGATTTCTGATGTTGTCTTCTCACCAGCTCAAACTGAGCAGATCGCTGTATTAGCTCCTAATGCAACCATTAACCAGATCAAGGATTTTAAGGTTGTAGATAAATACAAGCTAAGATTACCTTTAGAGACTGTAGGTGTCTTCAAGTGCCCTAACAGCAACTGCATTACTAATGATGAAAGAGATGCTAATGCTCGTTTTAAGATTTCAACTGAAAACGGCAAAGTATTCATGAAGTGCAGATACTGTGAAAGAGTATTTGAGCGTGAAGTTGTATTAGAGTACAACGGACTAGAAGTTAAATAATTAGGTTCAGTTAAGAACTGAATCTAAAAGGAGAGGCAACCTTATGGACCTCTCCTTTTTGATCTTAAAATCATATCCAAACACTTTCATCTTACCCACCTACTCTTCATAAAATAGAACTTATGTGACCGCGTATGTGGCGCATAGTGGCCGAGTAACTGGCGCAGAAGTATTCAATCAATACTATTATGCGCAAATACTAGCATCAGCAACTGTAAAACACAGTTACACGGTCATGGGAAGATAATCTTATGAAGTTTATGAAAACTGAAATGACAACGTCCTATGGACGTTTATGAAGGTCTAATGGTATTAGGCTTTAAGGTAGTTTTATTTGAAAAGTAACTTTACTGCTTTAAACTTAATTCAAAGCAGTAAGTTAATTAAAGATCAGCATAAGCTGCGCTGTCTGAATCAGTTTCTGGTTCTATTGCATCTTCAATTCTGGTTTTATTAAACTCTTGAACGAAGTCTAAGAACTTGTCTTCTTTTACAGGTTTAGAGTAGTGATAGCCCTGTAAGAACTCAACACCGTTAGTAGCTAGGACTTCTGCCTGCTCAGCAGTCTCAACACCTTCAGCTACAATTGAGATACCCATGGTGTGGAACATCTTAATACAAGCTAGCATGATGGTTCTAGCCTGCTCATTATTAGGTTCAAAGGCAGGCCAAATTAAAGACTTATCCATCTTCACAAGATCATACTTAACAGCAGCCACCTGTGATAGATTTGAGTAACCAGTACCAAAGTCATCCATTGAGAACTTATAGCCAAATGACTTTAACTTTTCCATGTTCTCAAGAGCAATCTTACCGCTACGTACTAAAGCTGTTTCTGTCACCTCAAGATTGATCATCTTAGGATCAAGACCATAGCTCTTTACGGTCTGATGTAATCTAAATGGAATGCTAGGATCAGCAATCTGAATACCTGAGAGGTTAACCTCAATATATTTTAGGCCTAACTTTTCAACATTATTGTCTTTAATGAACTGGCAAACTTTTGAGAAGACCTGATCACCAATCTTACTGATTAGGCCTCGACGCTCAGCTACCGGAATAAAAACCTCAGGTGAGATAAAGCCAAAGGACTTAGAGTCCTTTAATCTTACTAGAGCTTCAGCTGACTCACAGCGGTTAGTCTTAGTATTGATAATTGGTTGATAAACTACATAGAAACCATCTTCATCTACAGCTCTTTGAATCAATCTTTCAACAGAGAGGATGTAGTTTCTCTTATCAGCAATTTCTTTATCTACAATTAAAACTGAATGGTCATTCTGAGCTTCATAGTGAGACTGACAGAATGACATTAAAGAGAATAGAGACTCAGTGCTATCTGCACTAGTAGGACACTCAACGGCACTTACAAAGTAGGTAGGCTGAATTGAGCTGTCCTCAATTAACAGAGCCTTATCTGAAACCTTATAGCGAGCGCTCCAGTCATTTAACTCCTCTTTTGAGAAGATGATAAAGCCAAAGCTAAACTCTGAGATCCTAAAGATATTACGGTTATTAAAATCAGGAATTGATTTTACTGACTTTTCAATACAATCTAGGCAAGTTGATAAGCTATAGGTTGAACGTAATGAAGTGGTATTCTGCATTGAAAAGCAGATCACATAGAAATTCTTATTCTCACCGAAAAGCTCATTGATTACCATCTCAAAAGCATTGCGTGACAGTAATGAATGGATGTCCTTATCCTCATTCTCTTTTGAGTTTTCAAAAGAGATGTACATAAACATCACGATAAGCGCAATAGCTAAGCTTACTAATGAAGCTGTTGGAACTAGGTACTGGTAAATAGCGATAAAGAGCCATGCTGCAAAGCAGAATACAAAGTCATACTTAACCACTACGTTCTTATTCTTAACAGCATAAGCTAGAGCTGCAATTGACATCACGCAATAAACAGCTGACATGATATAAACAACGCTTACTAAAGTACCGTAAGAGTATGAACCTTTAATAGAGACGTTGTAGTTAATATCGCCAAATAAAATTCCTAAGATTGAAAGAGCTAAAGGGAGTGATCTTAAGCCAAATTCAAAGGTTGAATAGTTTTTGACTTTTCTTCCACGTAAATCTACATAGATAAAAACGTAGAAAGCCATTACAGATAAAGACGCAAAATAGAATTGGTGAATGATTCTGTTGGTTAGAATTGAGAAATACTGAGGGTGCGATAGTGCATAAATACAGCCAATATCACATACCATGCAGAAAATAGACAGACCAAGGAAGCCTTCAAACAGTTTGGTTGAAAGTAGCTTTACTCGTCTGTATTGGAAAAATTCTATTGTAACTACTAGTACTACGCATAAGGCAACTAGTTGTGTGCCATAATCCATAGTTTGCTCCGATAATCTATTGCGTCAACTCATTCTACAATATGGAAAATCTTTTAACACTAGCAGTGCAAAATTAAATCGAGGCTATCACAAAATTTTTGATAATTAAGCGAATTTTGTATAAAAAAATCCTCAGTTGAGCATGTTTTGAACATGTGTTTTTCTCAACTGAGGATCGTTATTACTAAAACTGTGCAAGCTTAATTTTAAATTTCAAATGGAATTAAGCTACAAGTTAATTTTAGATATTACTTAGCATCCTTTTCTGCAAAGTATTTTTCCTCATTACCCCATGCAGAAACACCGCTTTGATCTTTCATTAAAGAAGCAGTGAATACAGGCTCTTTGATGCCCTGTTTCTTCTGAGAAATGTAGTTATCAAATGCATAGAATGCATACTTACCTAGGCGAACAATAGCATAAAGGTTGGTTAATGCTAATAGAGCCATACATAAGTCAGCTAAATCCCATACAACTGACAGTGAAGCATATGAACCGAAGAATACCATTGCAACAACTAAGATTCTAAAGATAGTCATTACATAAGTGTTCTTGGTTAAGTACATGATGTTAACTTCACCATAGTAGTAGTTACCAATGATTGAGCTGAATGCAAATAAGGTAATGGTAAATGACATGAAGTATCTGCACCACTCACCTAACTGTGAAGATAGTGACTCTTGAACTAGAGCAATACCGGTAACCTCACTACCAATTTCGTACTTGCCTGATAGTAAAACGATCACAGCAGAAGCTGAGCAGATGAATAAGGTATCAACGAATACGCCAAAAGCCTGAATTAAGCCCTGCTTTACAGGGTGTGAAGTGGTAGCACAAGCTGCTGCATTTGGAACAGAACCTTCACCAGCTTCGTTAGAGAACAGACCACGCTTAATACCAGTCATGATAACAGCAGCAAAACCGCCAGCTACAGCTGACTGAGGAGCAAATGCATCATGGAAGATTAAGTAGAACATCTCAGGTACTGCTGATAAGTTCTTGAAGAAGATAACTAAAGCTACAATCAGGTATAAAGTTGCCATGATTGGAACTAAGAACTCAGTTACTCTTGCAATACGGTGAGCACCACCGAAGATCACCATTGAAGTTAAGATACATAGAACTAAACCGGTGATGATGGTGTCAAAGCCCATACTGTCGTTTAATGCCATAGCAATGGTATTTGACTGTACTGAGTTATAGCTTAGAGCGAAAGTAATGGTAATTAAAACAGCAAATAAAGCTGCAACAGCTGGCTGTTTTAAAGCATTGCGGATGTAGTAAGCAGGACCACCGTGGTAACCACCCTCACGGAATGGAACCTTGTAGATCTGAGCTAAGGTACTCTCAACGAAGCCTGTAGCTGAACCGATTAAAGCGATAACCCACATCCAGAAGATTGCACCAGGACCACCTAAGGTTACTGCAATTGCGATACCTGCAATATTACCTACACCTACACGTGAAGCTGTACTGATACAGAATGCCTGGAAAGAGCTGATCTCCTTACCCTTGGTTTTATGGCCAACAATACCGTGTTTTAAAACACGAACCATTTCACCAATGTAGCAGATCTGAACAAATTTGGTTTTGATAGTGAAATATATGCCTAAACCAATCAGAACAACGATTAAGACATAAGACCACAGAACGCCATTAACCGCATTAATGGCAGAATCTAAAGTGTCTAGCATTTGAGTTATATTTCCAGTTAAGTAAAAAATTCAGTGACTATCTATTTTCAGTGACTTTTTATGTTATTGCGCCTTAATAGACACAGGAACTTAATTTTCATTAAATTTCTAGTCAAAGATTGTAAAAATCAGGTTATTTTCGCACAAAAAGGGTATTTAAAAAAGTCAGAAACAGACTGCGCCGTTTTTGTTCATGTATTTTGTACAGAGTAATTTACATAAATAAAAGCGCAGTTAGTTTTAGATGCTTTTGAAAGTTAAGTCTGTTTTGAATAACTTATCTTAGTTTTCAAGTCATTGTTCTTAACTGCTTGTCAGAACTTAACCTATCTTAGCTACACGTAAGATCTTTTTACGCAGTTTTATGTAGCACAAGGTCATCAAGTTTGCACTTACAAACCAAGATACTGGGTAAACTAAGAGCACACCTTCAAATGAGTTGAAGTTTGGCAGTACAAACATGATCCAGATGATTCTAAAGATAAAGAAGGAGAAGAGTAATACCATCATTGGTACCATACTTCTGCCAGCGCCTCTGATGGCACCTGCAAATACCTGGGTTACACCCACTAGAGCGTAGAATGGGCAGAAATACAGAATTGATAAATAGGCATAGTAGATTGCTTTTTCATCAGATGTGAACAACCTTAGAATTGGGTTGTAGAAGATCAACATAGCAATACCAATACCTGCGGTAAAGGTAACACCTAAGATTAAGCCACAGATAATGCCTTTTCTAATACGTTCAACACATCCTGCTCCATAGTTCTGACCTACAAAGGTAGCTACAGCAAGTGAGATGCTAAGTAAAGGCAGAATATCAAAGCCATCAATCTTTAAATAAATACCAAAGCCTGCAATAGTCTCATAGCCAAAGACGTTAACACTTGCCTGAATCAGTACATTTGAAAAACAAATTACGGTGTTTTGAATACCGGCAGGAATACCCATACGCAGAATTCTTACTAACATCTGCTTATGGAAACGAATGGCTTTTAAATAAACTCTGCATTCGTTTTTAGTAGTCATGACATAGTTAAGTGACATCAGACATGCAATTAACTGACTGATGTTAGTAGCAATTGCAGCACCTGCTACTCCCATGTTAAAGACTAAGATAAACAGTAAATCTAAAACTACATTTATTACTGAGGCATACGCAAGATAGAGTAATGAACGCTTTGAATTACCCGAGGCATTTAAAATGCCCGCAATCATGTTATAGACAATGGTAAAAATAAGACCAAATGAGTAGATAAAGAGGTAAGTTATAGAGTCATCTAGAATATCTTTTGGGGTATTCATGGACTCTACAATAGGCTTTGTTAACAGCGCACAGAATACAGTTAAGATGACACCTAGTACGATTGAGAAAGCAAGTGAGGTGTGTACTGATCTAAAAACATTACGTCTGTTTTTAGCGCCCAAACACTGAGCGATAACCACACCTGCGCCTACAGCTATACCCTGACAGCCTGAGATGATAACCGTTACCACCATTGAGCTTGATGACACAGCAGCTAAAGCCTGTGATCCTACGTAGTTGCCTACAATAATAGAATCAACAGTTGAATACATCTGTTGTAACAGATTGCCTAGAACTAAAGGAATGGCAAAGAACAGCAAGATCTTAAAGATATTGCCTTCTGTCATGAGAGTAATTTTGCTTTTTTGCTTGTCAGTCATAGTCTTATAAATTGTTTTTGCATATTGTAAGACAATTCATTGAATATGCACTATCCCTCAAAAGCAAAATCTTATTATCGTGCTGCATCAAGAGGACGTGCTGCATCAAGATGAGTTGTTACAGAAAGTTTCAATCCTAGCTTTCTAAAGATATTAAGCAAGGTTGAAAGATTAGGGGACAATACTCCTGACTCAATTTTGATAATTGAAGAAACAGACATACCACATAACTTAGCCAGATCGCTTTGTGAAAGAGCTAAATTCTGTCGCTGTTCTACAATCGCACCTACAATAGATGCAAGGGCTTCAGCCTCTTCAATATCGTTTTCTAGCTCTACATGAGTTGCCTTTAAACAATTTAGATACTCTGACCAGTCATCCATTCTTTTGCACCTATTTCAACAAAATATGCTCTGTTACTTTTGACTTTTGGTATTTTGCAAAACTATTTATCCCACTCATAGGCTAGCTTTGGACCGCCATCAAAATGAATTAAGCCACAGTATTGAAAGCCTTCTCTATCAAGAATATGCTGCATGACTTTGTTTTCATCTTGAGTATCAAGCCTAATGGCGGTTATGTTATGTTCCTTGCAAAACTCTTTTATCAAAGCAAAAGCCTTTTTAGATAAGCCACCACCTCTGACATTCTTACTAAAAGCCATTCTGTGCACTACAGCATATGGTCTGTCAGTTTTCCAAGCTCCATCGATTTTATGGTAGGCAGGTTCATCTCCGATGATAATGCAACAATAACCTGCAACACCATGTTCATCTTCAAACACAAAGCCAATGTCTTTAGCTATATCATCCAAGATTGTCTGTTGTGTAGGGTAATCCTTATGCCATTGCTCAAATCCTAATGACTTATGATAGGCTCTAGCATCCTCAATGCACTGATAGCATTCTTTTGCTTCTGATAATTTTGCTAGTCTTATTTTCATGGTAATCTCGATTTCATGTGAGGCTGCTTTCCTTTTACAGTATTGAGTTAGCAACAGCTAGGATCTAGTTGCAAC
This sequence comes from uncultured Gammaproteobacteria bacterium, assembly GCA_900315395.1. GTDB lineage: Bacteria > Pseudomonadota > Gammaproteobacteria > Enterobacterales > Succinivibrionaceae > Succinivibrio. The sequence continues at coordinate 19,484 of OMZC01000038.1, read as the reverse complement.
CTAGCTTTTAAACAAGCATCGACTTTATCTTTTGTCCATTATACAGAGGAATATTGCTATCTTACATGTCATGGCAATTTGCACTTTAATTCACTATTGATGATGCAAAGTCACGTTTTCAAGGTTACTTTCTCCCTAAGTTGTATCAAGTTTTTATAAAGTTGAAATTTAACTTTTCTGTGAAATAATTAGCTAATCAAGATTAGAACTTATAAGACTACCCATGCAAACAGACTTAACCCACGGAAGCGTTTTAAAGAACATTGCCCTGTTTTCCCTTCCTTATTTCTTATCCTATTTTCTACAGACTCTTTATGGTCTTGCTGATCTGTTTATCATTGGTCAGTTTGATGGTGTAGATAGCATTACAGCTGTATCTATCGGCTCACAGATCATGCACATGATAACTGTCATGATTGTAGGTCTGTCTATGGGAGCTACGGTTTGTATTGCTCAGGCTGTAGGTGCTAAAGATAATGAGAAATTAAAGTACTGTATTGGTAACACTGTAACTGTTTTCTTTTTAGTATCTGTAGTTCTTACCTTAATCTTATTGTGCTTTACAGACACCATTGTAAGTTTGGTTAAAACTCCTTTTGAAGCTGTAGCTGGTACTAAAGAATACCTTGTAGTGTGCTTTATTGGTATTCCACTGATTACAGCCTATAACATTGTAAGTTCTATTCTAAGAGGCATGGGTGACTCAAAGTCTCCTATGTACTTTATTGCTATAGCTTGTGTAGCCAACATCATCTTAGACTATGTCTTCATTGGCTATTTTAAGTTAGGTTCAATTGGTGCTGCCTTAGGTACTACTCTTGCACAAGGCATCAGTGTTATCTGTGCTTTAGTTTATATAAAGAGTCAAAGCTCAAAAGAGCTCTTTAAATTTGAGTATTTTAAGTTAAAAGCAAATATTTCTAAAAGACTGTTACGCATCGGTATTCCTATCTGTGTTCAGGATGGCTTTATTCAAACAGCCTTTATGATCATCACTGTGATTGCCAATATGCGTGGTTTAACAGATGCTGCCTCTGTTGGCATTGTAGAAAAGATCATAAGCTTTATCTTTTTAGTACCATCATCCATGCTCTCTACAGTATCAGCTATGGGAGCTCAGAACATTGGTGCAGGCAAATTTGACAGAGCAAAACTAACCTTAAGATATGCAATCTATATTGCTGTATCCTTTGGTATCTTTGTAGGACTACTCTTCCAGGTGATCTCAGAGAACGCACTAGAACTCTTTACCGATGATCATGATGTGATTGTCTCAGGTGGTAAATACCTTCAAGGATACATTTGGGATTGTATGTTTGCAGGTATCTCCTTTAGCTTTAGTGGCTTTTTCTGTGCTTTAGGAAAATCGGAGATCTCCTTTATGCATAATCTTATAGCTACAGTAACTCTAAGAGTACCTGGAGCTTATGTAGCATCAGTATTATTCCCTGCAACCTTATTACCAATGGGACTTGCGACAGCAAGTGGCTCATTGTTATCTGCAATCATCTGTGTCATCGCCTATAAAGTCGTCACAAAAAGCTTTAGTTGATTTAGTAAAATATTTTACTATAATAGTACGAAATTTTACTATTATAGGTATTTATATGAAGTCACGTGAAGTTATCAATAAGATCAATTCACTTATCAATCAAAGCATTTATCTTTACGCCAAATATGCTCAAACCACTAAGACCTCATATGTAGATATGATGGTCCTTTATGCTCTATTAAATACAGATAAACCTCTTACCCAAATGGAACTTTGCAACTACTACGGTATGTCCAAGCAAAGCGTGAATACCAGTGTTAAAAAGTTCAAAGAAGATGGTGTAATTCTTGTGGCACAGGATAAAGAGGATAAAAGACAAAAGTATCTAAAGCTTTCACATAAAGGAGCTGAATACGCTCACTCCATTGTAGACAACCTCATGAGAATTGAAGATGAGGTCTCTGACATCATCGGTGAAAAGAACAAAGCCATTATCGAAGGTCTTGAGATGTATAACGTTCTTTTTGAAAAGCGCCTTTCAAATAAGGACTAAACGCTTTTATAAAAGGACATATATGAAGCGGGTTTAATATTGAAAGCTTCATTGTAAAAAGATTGGATGTAATAAACATGGATGTGAAAGTTAAAAAGAGATAACCAATATGATGAACCATAACTACGATATCAAGCATTATTTCTCTTTTATTATTCCTTCAATTCTAGCCTTTACTATCTTAGGTGTTTACTCAGTAGTAGATGGCTTTTTCGTGGGCAACGCTTTAGGTGATGCTGGTGTTTCTGCTATCAATGTGGTGTTCCCAGCTGTTGCTCTCTCTTTTGCCTTAGGCTCTGGTGTAGGTTTAGGTGGTGCTGTAATCTGGTCAATTGAGACTGGCAGAGGCAATTATGAGAAGGTCTATAACAGCTTAAAGGTAGCTTTAATCTTGCTTGTGATCCTGTCAGTCATTATTACCATTGTGCCTTTTATTTGGATGGATGAGATCTTGCATATACTAGGTGCTCGTGGTGAAGTTGCCTCTTTAGGCAGGATCTATTTATGGTATATGTTTGGTACAGCTATCATTCAGCTTTCAGGCTCTGTACTGGTACCTTTTGTAAGAAATAATGGTGGTGTAGCTTTTGCTACTAACTTTATGATCTTAGGCTTTGTCATGAACATTGTCTTAGATTACCTACTCATCATGGCCTTCCCATTTGGTATACATGGTGCTGCCATTGCCACCATCTTAAGTCAGGCTGTAACCATTGTAGGTTGCATCTACTATTTAATTAAGCACAAGATGCTAAAGCTCTCAAAGCCTGTAAATGTACGTAAGACCTCATTTAAGATCATAAAGATTGGTATTGCGCCTTTTGGCATCAACATGTCACCTATGGTTTCAATCTTTTTGATGAACAGAAATTCGCTTTTCTATGGTGGACCATTAGCGGTATCTACCATCTCCTGTATCGAATTCATCCTCTCCTTTGTGTACTGCGTACTACAAGGTGTAGGTGCTGGTGCTCAGCCTTTGATGAGTAAGTTTTATGGAGAAAGAAAGTTTACAGACTACGCTATTACAAGACGCCTGTCATTGTATACAGCACTGTTCTTATCAGCTGTAAGCATTGTAGTTATCTATTGTGCTAGAGGACATTTAGGAAATCTTTTTGGTACATCAGATGAAACTGCCCTTGAGATTGCAATTGCAACCCCAGTGTTTTTAGTAGGTATGTTCTTTTATGCTTACAGTAGAATTTGCTCTAGTGCCTTTTATTCTACTGAGCGTGAAACCTGCTCATATGCTTGCATTTACGCAGAGCCAATACTACTTTTGATCCTGTTACAAATCATACCAAGATATTATGATCTGCCTGGTGTTTGGTGGTGTATGGTTTTATCACAGGTAATAGCTGCATGTATCAGCTTCTACCTGAGCAGAAAGACACATGTAAAAAGTGCTAAACAAGCTTGATAAAAGGCTTGATAAGAAAGAGAGATAAGAACTTAAGCTCTGATGACAAGGCCAAGCAAAAGCTTGGCCTTATTATTGATAAATTTGACTGTCTGATTACTTTAACAGATTGTCATCGGTGAAGTAGTCAATACGCATTGCGTGTTTTACTTCACTTAGAGTCTGAGCAGCTGTTGCACGAGCCTTAGCAGTACCCTGCTTTAAGATCTCGTATACATCTGGTAATCTCTTTTCCCAATCATTACGTCTTTCACGGATTGGGCGAAGCTCAGTCTGGATAACATTGTTTAAGAACTTCTTAACTACCATGTCACCTAAACCACCACGCTGATAGTGTGCCTTTAACTCATCAAGATTTTTATAGTCAGGTAAGAACTCAGCAAAATACTCATCCTTGCAGAATGCATCAAGATAAGTAAATACAGGGTTACCTTCAACATGACCAGGATCTTCTCGACGTAAGTGAGTAGGATCGGTGAACATAGACATAACTTTCTTTTTGATGTCTTCTTCAGTATCTGATAAGTAGATGCAGTTACCTAATGACTTACTCATCTTAGCCTTACCATCGATACCTGGTAATCTTAAGCATGACTTGTTAGATGGTAAAACAATCTTAGGCTCTACTAAGGTCTCACCATAAACTTCGTTGAACTTTCTTACGATTTCACAGCACTGCTCAATCATAGGCATCTGATCTTCACCTGCAGGTACTGTAGTTGCCTTAAATGCAGTGATGTCTGAAGCCTGGCTTACAGGATAGCAGAAAAAGCCTAATGGCAGACTTGTCTCAAAATTCTTTTGCTTAATCTCAGCTTTTACAGTTGGGTTACGCTGAACACGAGATACTGTTACTAAGTTCATGTAGTAAACAGTAAGCTCAGCTAACTCAGGGATCATTGACTGAATAAAGATATTTGATTTAGCAGGATCGATACCGCAGCTTAAATAATCTAAAGCAACCTGCATTACATTCTGGCGAACTTTTTCAGGATTATCAGCATTGTCGGTTAATGCCTGAGCATCAGCAACCATGATATAAACTTCATCATAATCGCCTGAATTCTGCAGACTAACGCGCTCTTTTAATGAACCTACATAATGACCTACGTGTAGGCGGCCAGTTGGTCTGTCTCCTGTCAAAATAATCTTTTTCACAATATTCTCCGTTTATTATTCTTTTTGCGCTGTTGTTGATGAATTTATCAGAAATCTATCAGAATTATATTTAGGCAAAAAGTAAATCTTTGGTGCTATTTTACTAATACCAACAAAGCAGGTAAACACTTATTAAAAATAGCTCATTATTATGCAATATCTTTACTGAAATTAAGAGTTTTTAAGCTCGATTGAGGCAATAAGTGTGAACTCTGATACACAAAGAGACTAAATGAAAGAAATAGACAAAGCTGCATCTTATCCTTAGGTTATGAATAAGACGCAGCTTTAAAAGATAGAGCTAAATCTACTTTATCTTTATTACTTCTGATTCTCTACATCTGGACGCCATTTAGCATAGTATGCAAGCTTTTCAGGAGTTCTTGTGTAGTAACGCTCATTCTTGTTGATAGCATCAATTGCCTTCATCTCATCATCAGTTAAGACAAAGTCAAAGATATCGAAATTAGCCTTAATATGCTCTTTGTTCTTTGAACCTGGAATTACGATATTGCCATCCTGGATATGCCATCTTAGGATGATTTGAGCTGTTGACTTGTGGTACTTATTAGCTAGCTCTACAAAGACCTTTTCATTTAAAAGATTCTTATCACCGTGTCCTAATGGATACCATGACTGAGATACAATGCCATTTTGCTTTAGGTAATCTTTAAGCTCTAATTCACGTAAATATGGGTGTAACTCTGTCTGTAAAACCACAGGTTTTACCTCACAGATTGACAAGATCTCTGCTACATCTTCTTTACTAAAGTTTGATAAACCAATAGCTCTTACTTTACCTTCTTTAAAAGCCTTTTCCATCTTGCGGTAACCTTCAATATAGTTACCGGCAGGCTGATGGATTAACAGAAGATCAATGTAATCTGTATCAAGTCTTTCTAAGGTCTTTTCAACAGGATTAGGCTCTTCATAAAATGTTGGCCACAGCTTGGTCTCTAAAAAGATCTCCTCACGTTTTAGACCTGACTTTTTCATACCACGACCAACAGCTTTTTCGTTTACATAAGCATTAGCAGTATCAATAAGTCTGCACTCTGTTTTTAAAGCAGTGATTACAGCATTCTCTGCTTCATCAGGGGTTAATAAATAGGTACCAAGACCTGCCATAGGCATTTTGACACCGTTACTTAAAGTAATGTATTCCATAGTTGTCTCCTATCTATTTAAAATCTGTTTTGAAATCTTTATCTCTAAAACTCATGTGACATCTTTAAAGCTTGCTCTTTGTTGTTAACCATACCGCAATAGCTCATGCCATAGAGCATGGCAAAGCGACTCATGGTGTATTCACCTGCCTCTAACATCCACTTTTCAGGAGCTGCGCTCTGAAAGATAAAATAGAGTTTCCTGCCCTTTAAGGTACCGTTATCAACCTTGCCGTAGAATCTGTCTAACATATTACGCACACTGCCACAGATGTTGTGCCAGTACACAGGTGAGCCTATGACGATGGTGTCAGTAGCTTTCATCTTTGAGATAACAGTATCAAGACCATCCCCTTCAAGCTTCTGACCATAGCTACCAATTATGAAATCTGTAAGATTTAAAGTTTCATAGTCTGTGTTTGTAAGTAAGATCTCTGCTAACTTAGCTGTATTACCTTTTGCATTAGGACTGCCATTTATAAATAAGATGCTCATTGTTGATAACTCCTAAAGGAAGCTGTTTGAGATTTAAAACAGCTTATATATCAGCGACAAGCGTAGTATAGGAAAGATGGTAAGACTTAAGAAGTCTCAATTTTTCAGGCAGTTTATACCTAAAGGTTATAAGTCTTTTTAAGTGAGGAAATGGTATCTAGAAAGTTCTTTACCTGAAGAGTAGGTTCGTTGGCATGCAACAATCCAAAAGGCATAGAGTAATCCCATTTTACTGGAATTACTTTGAGCATTGGATGGACATTAGCCCATCCTGAGAAAGCTAATAAGACTTCTTTTGAGTTTTCACATTGATTAAAGATATTGAGATTGTAAAAATCGAAATCCTTGATATGAATGCGTGGATGATTGTAGGTAATATCATCTCTTAACTTGTCGGTACAGTTAGTCCAACCACGTTTTATGATGAGCAAAGTCTCATCATAAAGATCAGTAATACTAAGTTCATCTTTTGAAGCTAAACGATGATTTACAGATACAGCACAGCAGAATGGTTCCTGCTTTAGCATAAAACCTGAACAATGGTATTTCTCAAGCAGCAGATCATCAAAAACACCTCCTACCACGTCAATGTTTTTTCCAAGATTGTTCAAGATCTCTTTGGCGTTTTCTGGGGTATTTTCAAAAGGTACGATCTGAAACTTGATCTGTGGACAGTGCTCTCGTAAGAGTGAATACAGATCAACTAAGAGCTGAGCAGGAGTTATAGGAGAAGTACCAATGCGGATCATGTCGTCTGTGTTATTTGCTGCATTCTTAGCTCTGTTTACAGAATCATTGCAGTATTGAATGATGTACTTGGCATCCTTGTATAAAGACTCACCTGCTTTAGTTAAGATTAAACCACGGTGAGTTCTTTCAAAGAGTTTTACACCAACTCTATCTTCTAAAAGATTTATCTGCTTAATGATAGCTGAAGGCGTAATACCAGTACTCTCTGCAGTTTTATTAAAACTGCCAGAATCAGCTACTTTGATAAAGGTACTTAACTGTGGATTGTACATATTTATACTCTCAGACTTGCTAAAACTTAGCTTGTTTATCTTCAACAACTAATTTTCAACAAATCGATATTTTCCTTTTCCGTACCCTGAAACTGGTTCGATAATTTTTAGCTCAAGCATTTTTTTTAATAAGGACGAACTTCCTGTATTTTTTAGCCCTAGAACTTTTATTACATCTGCACGACCAAATACTTTTTCAGTAGCAAAAACATTTTTTAATTTTTTAATATGCTCAATAGTCTTTATCGATAAGGACTTTTCGACATCTGAATTTTCTATATCAATGTTCGCTTTTTCAGAGTCAATGTTCGCTTTTTCAGAGTCAATGTTCGCTTTTTCAGAGTCAATGTTCGCTTTTTCAGAGTCAATGTTCGCTTTTTCAGAGTCAATGTTCGCTTTTTCATTAAAATTTAACGAACATCTTACATGCAACTCTCTATTACGGAGAGGATTGTTTTCATTCAGCAATAGATTCCTTAAGAACAATTCTAAATACTCTGTTGTCTCGTGAATTCCATTTTTTAAATCGTTATAGTTTGCTCTAACTAAAGAGTTACGAAAATACCAAGCATTTTCAGCAAAAGTGCTATTAGTTACGTCAAATCCAAGAGTATGCAAATATTTAATTAAGAAAACAGCAGTTGTTCTAGTGTTACCTTCTCCAAAGACATGTATCTGCCACAATCTAGAAATAAAAACAGCTAAATGGTGAATAATTTCATCCATTGAGAGATTTTTGTATGAAAACTTTTTCTCACAAGAAAAATCATAATCAAGTGTTGCAAGTAACTCTGTTGCACTTCCATAAATGACAGTGGCTCCGTCTAGAACCCATTCTTTTTTGGTTATATTGTAATCACGGATGCGACCTGCATGTGAGTAGATTCCTGTAAACAACCTTCTATGTATAGAAAGGTACTCTTGATATGTAAAACTAAAAGCTTTCTCAGAAATTAAAGTCGCTATTCTTAAAGAAACTTTATCGGCTTCCTCGGTTCTGTCTGAGGAACTATGTGACGGTTTTTCATTATAGTATTGCTGCAAAAGTGAATTTGCTTCTTCAAACGAAATCTCACCTTCAATATTACGAAGAGCGGTGCTCAGCAAATATTCTGATGTTTTAAGACCATCAACAGCCTGCAAGCCAATAGCAGTATGCCATGCATAGCCTTTATATCTTTTCTCTGGTTCAGATTCTTTAATGTATTCTTCAAAAGGATCTTTATTCAATCTATTTCTCCGTGAAATTTCTTATTCTAGATATACTCACATTCTAGGAATACTCTTCACAGGCATTAAAGTAGCTTCTGCAAAAGTATTGTTACCACAAAACAAATAGTGAAAAATTGTCATCACCGTCTTAATAAATAATGACCTTTTCCTTCTATAGTGGATAATTTACTTTGATAGCAACACCACTGTCTCAATATGGCACGATACCTTCTGATTGATGTCAGGTATTGTGCACGTTTACGGAAACATATCCTGTCAAAAAGGAAACAGGTCCACGCCTTCTGAAACCGCACATTCACAGTTGCAAACAGATGCAATCTGTGGCAAATTTGACATCCATATCACGGTCTTAATCATCGAAGTCTACGGGAACAAATCGGTATAAGGCCTTTTCTACCTATATAATGCAAGGTGATTATACACTGTTGCTTCCTGCCACTGTCTCGACCATTGAGACAGTGAATGCCTATCAACTTCTACACAAGCCTTACGCTCCAACCACTGATTGGCCATACACTCGCATGGAGTTGAGTTGCCGGATTTCATCGTCTCGACCCAGTATCAGGTCCTTATTTCTTTGTGTTTTCTTCTAATTCCAGCATATATTTATCAAAATCAGATAAGAACAATCTATCCTGGATGACACGGTATTTTTCAAATTCTGTCTCAGCATGAAGCTTTGCAATTTCTGCGGACACCTTACCTGCATCCTGCAAAATACCATAGTCAAACATTTCGATGAAGCTGTTGAGTCTCTTTTCCCAGTCCTGCATCGTAAGCGGGATATGACGTAAGGTCATGTTTTCAGCAAAATCCAGGTATGCTGTAACCATACGATTAAGTTGCTTCATTTCATCCTGACTCAAATAATTCTTAGCAACCGTAACATCACTTTTCTTAATCTTTCCTTCCGGAGCATCTGCCCAAGTGGTTAACCCCATATGCTCCTTTGTATGATCAGCTCTTTCCACGATCAGCTCAGCTGCTGTATGACCATGAACTGCGTAATGCATCTTATTCTGAACGGTCGCGTAGAATCTTCTCGTCGTTGCAGAATTTTTATCATAGTCAATGGCTGTCGCATACAGGTCGGTGATCTTCTGATAGAACTTTCTTTCGCTGGCACGGATCTCACGGATGCGCTCTAACTGCTCATCAAAATACTTCTCCGTCAGATACGTTCCTCGTTTCAGCCGTTCATCATCCATCACCCAGCCTTTGATGGTGTAGTCCTTGGCGATCTGGTTTACCCATTTACGAAACTGTACGGCACGCTCGGAATTGACCTTGAAACCTACGGCAATGATCATCTCCAGAGAATAGTGATTTGTATTATAGCTTTTCCCATCAGGGGCAGTTATTCGAAATTTTCGAATAACTAAATCCTCTTGTAACTCACTGTCGTCAAATATCTTTTTAATATGATAATTGATTGTATTTGTTCCTACATCATACAGTGTTGCCATCATCTTCTGTGTCAGCCATATATTTTCATCCTCGTAGCGCATCTCTATGCTGTCCTGATGATCACCTACAGAGGCAACATAGGTCAGGTATTCCACTGCGCTTGAGCGGATGGTTATCTCATCTTTTTTCTTTGCCAAATGAAGTTCCTCCCTCTTTCTTATCACTAGATCCAGCCATTCTTCTTAAATTTCTCAATCTGAGCTAATTCTTCCTCAGAAGGTTCTTCTGCCTTACCCTTACTAGCCGGAACTTCCAAATATTCGTCATTCCATCTCTTCATAATTTCGATCACCTCATCAGATACGTGAATATCGCGTTTCGTGATGGATTCCATGTTCCAACTAGCAAAACAGAATATTCATCTGCATATTTACTAGCAAAAAAATCAATTAGTGCTTTGCCATAGCCCTTTTCCTGATTTTCCGGATTGACTGCGATATTCTTGATTTCAAGTATTTCGTTACCTTCATCGGTGACAACACATTCAGCTTTTACATCATTGTCTTCAAGCACATACATAGTTCCTTTTTCAAGATAGCGATCAACCATGCTCTCCTTTTCATCAGCTAATAACAATAATGATATAAACTGCTTTTTATTCTCATTCACTTCTCGGATTTTCATATCCATTACTTCTTCAAACTGGAAGTTATAGTGCTATCTTTTTCCATTTTCTAATCTTAGTTCTAAAGGTTCCGAATGGAGCAACTGTGTTAACATGTATGAATTTGTACACTTCCCAGACAGCTGTTTTAGTTGCTTCGTCAGCCCATTTTCTCATATGTGGTTTGAATAATTCTTCCTCACTTAGCGAATCAATCATTGCATAAATAGAATTAACATTCTCATTCAACATATCTTTCAACTCTTGCAGTGACAGGTGCGCATATGTATCTGTGAACCATTGATATAATTTACCAAGATCATTCCACTTAAAATTATCGGATGGAGTTTTGACCTGAAGCCCCATTCTTTCGTCTGCTTCCCATTTAAGAACGAGAGTTGTCCATCCAACTTGATAAGCAAGATTTTCTGCTGGCGTACGATCAACCTCATCAATTTTCTTATCTTTTAAGGTTTCTGGAATATCATTAAATTCTGAAATGTACTTTGCAAAGCTTTTATTTATCTCGTTTTTAAGTTCGTCTTTATTCTCATATGTTCTCACTAGTCTATCTCCTCAACTCCCGATTTCTCAGTTACAAAAAAGCCCGAAAATACGCCTCTTTCTGGCACTTATTTATCTTTCTTTGACATCAAGACTACAGTCTCTACATGCATGGAGAAAATAGATTTGATAACAACTACTTAGTATCGGTACATAAAAAACGATGCATGAACAGATCAACCGCTATTAGAGCCCTTTTTCGGTACATACATCGTGAACATATCAAGCATTTATCCGTTTTTTATCTTATTGATTATTTTCTCAGCATCACTTGAAATAGCACCACTTTCGTAAGTTTTTAATAGTTGTCCAGGGAAGTATTTTTCATATATATCCATCTTCTCAGACCAGCGCTCGCTATACTTCTCATTCCCGAGCATCCCTATATGCTCCCAATATAATTCCTTCCCGTTAGCAAGGATGATCGTAAAATCAGGATTTATAACCTTACCAGGCGCATATTCCAATTTCCTTTCATACTCATACTTCAAACCAGATCTAGCAAGCAAATCACAAATAATTACTTCAGATTTGCTTCTCACCAGGTTTCCGTCAACTGTTTTGTGTATTCTTTCAAGATCGTACTTATTCATACCAAGATAACAAGCTATCTCCTGATGAAGACTTTTCGAAGTTGGATTATCAGAAATCAAATAGACAAAATAATCTAACAGACCGTGTTTATAATTTCTCTTCTCAGAAATATCATCTAACATTACTGTCATTTTTTCATCCGATATTTCTGTGTCTGCAACATCGAGAACAAGCCATCTTTCCAAAGGTTTATTTAATTTTGCTTTTCCTGTTAGAACAGCTGCATAAACTGTCTCTGATAACTCTTTAGCGGAAAGATCATTTTTACTCATAGTCTTAACATAGCCATGAGATACTGTACTGTCATAATATTTTTGGAGGGTAGGATCTTGTATTTCACGCAGTTCAGACAACCCGGAAAATCCCTTTGCCTTTATGGTTACCAAACCACACTTAATGTAGTATGGCAAACATTCCTGAATATCTTTATCTTCAAAATACTGAATAACTTTACAACCAACCTTTTTTCCCAGTTTTTTATACGTTTCACGCAAGTCATCCTCTGAAGGAAAAGATTTGTCAATAAAATGAGTTCGCTTTACATCAATATTCTTATTTGAATACAGCAAATAGGCATTAGCCCCACCTCCGTCCCGCGCTGCTCTACCTACTTCTTGATAGTACTGTTCCGCAGATTCCGGTATCATAAAATGAATGACTACTCTGATGTCAGGTATATCAATTCCCATACCAAAGGCATTTGTTGCAAAAACCATGTTTATTTCACCGGATTTAAACCGCTCAATAACTTCCATGCGTTCTTCAGCAGACATGTCACCATGAAAATAAGTAGCATTATATTTCCTATCTATAGCTTTTTGAGCTAAGCCTTCAGCACTACGGTCTCCTCTATCCTTACGATACAAATAGATGAGTATTTTTTCATCTCTGTGCCTCTTAATAAGTTCCCAGAAATTTGCTTCCTTTTCATCTTCATTTGTAAACTTCTTAACATAAAGCTGTATCTCATTTCTCATGAGAATATCTTTCTTCAAAATATTTTCTTTTTTAATTTTGAAAGAATCGCATATATCGGTTAATTCAACCGGATTGAGAGTTGCCGTAAGAGCAAGAATTCGTCCCCACCTTTCTCCATATAGATTATCGAGGAAATTTGGGATTCGTTTATAAAAAGGTCTGAAACTCATTCCCCACTGACTTACACAGTGAACCTCATCGATGACAATAAGGTTAATTTCATCTTTTCGCTGTTTAAGGCAGTATTCAAAATATCCATCTGTGGCAATCTTTTCTGGACTAGCAAATATAAATCTGGGATTTATTCTCTTATTCGCAAAATCAGACATTATACTCATCTGTTTCTTGGCATCTATCCTGCCATGCAGTTCGAGAGTCTCATACCCTTGATCTCTAAGTTTCTGAGCCTGCTCTGCAATCAAAGCTATCAAAGGAGATATCACAATACAGATACCTTTAAGTTCTGCAGCAGCCATCCAATATATGACAGATTTTCCACTTCCAGTCGGCATAATACAAAGGGTACTGCCTTTTTCCACAACATTAGCTATGACTTTCTTTTGGAAATCTTTAAGAGTAAAGTTCAATTTAGGAAACAGAGTCTTAAAATCACTATCTAAATCAAGCATTGCCACCATCCCTTTTTTTGATCTGTGACTTTAATAAAGATATTTCACTTTCATGTTCGCTAGCAATAAACTCTAAAAAAGCATCTACAATTACATATCGGTATGTGGTATCAATACCCACTTTTAATTCAGTTGCTTTATCCCGGAGCATTTTATATATTTCAAAGGCATAGAAGGCAAACAGCCTATATGGATAAAAATAGTTCTGTTGAGTAGTGGATTTGCTAACATCTATCATAAGAAACTCTGAATCCGTTCTGCACCCAAATGTTCTCTTATCTGTGAGATACCACAAAGCCCATATTGCACTTTGACTACGGCTAGGGAATATCGCGGGATGCACTTTGTACAGCATATGTGTCTTTATTCCTCCGCCAATTACACCATAAACTGTATAATCTTCTGTATCCAACAGTTCTAAATTTAAGTCTTGATATGTTTGTATATTTTCATAGGTACTCGGATTGTAATTTTTCTGATAATCATCACCAAAAACACAAAGTTTATACACCACTTCTAACAGCCAATCCGCATCAGCATTAGAAAATTTATAACGATAATCATCGAGTTCCTTGGCTCTTGTATTGGCCAGTGTTTTATGAATAATGGGGCATTCATTTCTCAATATTTTTGACTTGAACATATCAGCATCCTCGTCAAGTTCTTCGAGTAATTCCTGATTAAAAATAGCTTTATATGCTTCTCGATCTTGCTCAAAATTCTCGATGGATTCTGAAATGATGGTTTTAAATTTTTCGGCTGAATCGTTATTCTTCTTTTTCTGATGAATCTCTATTCCAAATTTTTTCTGAAGTTCTTGAACATTATCCAACGAGATGTCTCTTCCTCCTGAAGAACTTAAAAAACGATTAAAGTATTGTTCAAAGTTCTTCTTTATTACTGTCAGAACTTTATCGATATGATCCTGTTCAAAACAGATATCCTCAATATCCCTGTTATCAGTTTCTCTGTACATATCACCACCTGTCAGATCGTCAATAATTCTGTTCGATTATACCAATAATAACCATCTCAAATTTTTACCCATTTCACAAACAAAAACAGCCGGAACGTTTCCGACTGTCATTAAATTACACATCTATCTCAATCCCAGACTTGAACTTCACCCTAAAGTGATCATCGTAAACTGTGATGGACTCAATCAACCTTCGTACTAATGCATCATTGAACTCCTTAACCTCCGCACTCTGTTCAGATAGAAATGATTCCAACTCCTCAAGTTTCGCTCGCGTCCCTTCCTTGTTCGCATCATCAAGCTGCAGCTGATGTTTCTCATCTCGTAGTTCGATGATCTCGTCTCCAAGAGCATCGCAGTTCTGTCTGGACTTGGTCATTTTGATAAGCTGTTTTTCCTTTTCCCTAATCCTCTCATCAATCGCAGCTATCGCAACCGAGTTACTGTTCCCCAGCACTTTCTCAATGTTGGCTCTAAGCTTCGGCATAAAATCGTCCTGTTTGGCAAAAACCTCGTTGATTGCTTTTATCACGACAGCATGAAGATCTAATTCAGTTATAGTTCTGGCCGGACAGTTTGTGGGAGCTTTCTTCTTGTGAAGGCGGGAAAGACATCTCCAAACGATCTTCTTTTTCCCATGAACATCCCAGTGGGTGCGCTGAAAAACCTCTCCGCAATGGGCACAGTACACAGTGTTTGAAAGAGCAAACTTAGCGCTGTACTGTCTGCGTTTGCCGACATTGGTTTCAAGTTTTGCCCTTCTGGCCATTTCCGTCTGAACCTGCATAAAGAGTTCCTTGGGAATGATTGGTTCATGGTTATTTTCAACGTAATACTGCGGAACCAGACCTTTATTCGCGACCCGCCTTTTGGACAGAAAGTCAGTGGTTACAGTCTTCTGAAGCAGAGCATCGCCCATGTACTTCTCATTTCTGAGGATCTTGTACAGAGTGGATGGTATCCAACGTTCATTTCCTGCGGCTGTCTTGATTCCATCTGCGGTTAATCCTTTGCCAATGGTACAGTAGCTCTGTCCTTCCAGGTATTCACGGAAGATTCGCTTAACTACCTCGGCTTCTTTTTTGTTAATGATGAGGTTTCCATCCTCGTCCTTGTCATAGCCTAGAAAACGTGTATGGTTAACTTGAACCTTGCCTTGCTGGTAACGGTACTGAAGCCCCAACTTGACATTCTGAGAAAGGCTTTCACTTTCCTGCTGAGCCAGAGATGCCATGATGGTAAGCATAACTTCGCCTTTGGCATCAAGCGTGTTTATTCCTTCCTTCTCGAAGTAAACTGCGATGTTCTTATCCTTAAGCTTTCTTATGTAGTTAAGGCAGTCAAGGGTATTTCGAGCAAAGCGGCTGATAGACTTGGTTACCACCATGTCAACCTTGCCATTCATGCAGTCATCTATGAGCCGGTTAAACTCCTCTCGCTTTTTGGTGTTGGTTCCGGAGATGCCGTCATCCGCATAAATTCCGGCACATTCCCATGCCGGGTTCTTCTTGATGTACTCGGTGTAGTGTTCCACCTGCGCCTCATAGCTTGTTGCCTGTTCATCAGTATCAGTAGACACACGGCAGTAGGCTGCCACTCTGGTCTTTGGAATCTCATCCTGAACCACCCTGCTGCCAATACGTCTCTTGGCGGGGATCATCGTAATTGTTCCCATGTTAAACCTCTCTCTCAATTAAACTGTAAATGTATTCAGCCTGTTCAAACGGTTCTAAAATCTTTCTCTTTGCCGGCTTCAGCATGAACCTCACCGGAATATCCACTTGGTCTGAAAGCAGCTTAATCTTATGATCCCGACCCAAAGCCTTACTTCGCCGCTGGCGTTCCTGCTCTGCTGCATCAAACAATTCCCGGTCAATGATGGCAGGGTAAGAGTCATCCCCCAAATAATGTCGGTTACGCATCAAGCGTTTCACACATCCGTGATTCATGTCCAACCCTACTCTTCGCGCTGACTCTACGTAGCCAAGGCCAGAAAGATACCCTGAATAAATTTCCTTAATCTGCTGAACCTCGCTTTCACAAATTTCTGCCCGGCCGTTTTTGATCCGATAACATAATGGTGTATGTCCTCGAGCCATGCTACTTCACCTTCTCCTTCAGATTCAGTCCGCATTTCAAATGAAACACCACTTCATTTCTAGAGGCGAGAGTCATGCGAGCAACAAATTTTTTGAACACCTCTTCATCAAAATCGGAAAACATCTCCTGTTTTCCAGTAAACTGGATCAACTCCTGCAAAGTCTCTGTTTTATGAAGATCATCGTTGATGCCGTTAATCAAAGATTCGCGTTCGCTTTTCAACTGTTCGGCTTCTAAATTCAGGTTGTTTGACTCCTGGGTAAAAGTAACCGAATCGATATACCCTTTGGTGGCAATTGACGAAAGGTTGCCCCTGCGTAATGTAATTTCATCAAGAGCCACGTCAATCTCGTCAATCCTTTTCAAATCTGATTTGTTGTTCTTCTTACGAATATCATCAAGCAGCCCCTGAAGAACTTCCTTTCTGCCAAAAATCAGCTTATTCATCATGGTAGCAAAGGCTGCTTTAAGAGCAGATTCCCGGACATACCGCATGGAGCATTTTTCTTTATGGTGAAGATGCTCACGGCATACCCATGCAGGGTACTTAAATGAACCGGTTGAGTTCATATGTCTAACAAGCAGAGCACCACATTCCCCACAGATGATTTTTCCGGTAAATGGATATACGGTGTTTGGCACGGTCTTTACCCTTTTCTCATTCTTCCGCAACTCAATAGCGCGTCCAGCGGCCTCAAACACCTCTTTGCTGACAATAGCTTCATGATGTCCTTCCATATAAAACTGATCTTTCTCACCGCGGTTTAGATGCCGTTTAAAATAAGAATCTCTGTACGTCTTCTGGAACAGGCAATCTCCGATATATTTTTCATTCTTCAACAAGTCAGCAACTTTTGCCGAAGTCCATTTACCATTTCTCCTGGTCGGTGCGTTCCGCTCTGCGAGAAGCAAGGCAATCTGATAAGAACTCAAGCCTTCAACAGCCTTATCGAACATAAAACGAACCCACACAGCTTCATCATCTCTGATAGAGAATTCCCCGTTTTTTACACTGTAGCCGTATGGGGCATATGCAATCTTGAAGGTGCCATTCTCAAATCGGCACCTTACACCCCATTTATTATTCTCTGAAATAGATACAGACTCACTTTCAGCTAGACTGCTCATAACAGATAGCAAAAGTTCAGACTCCATTGAGCCGGTGTTGAGATTTTCTTTCTCGAAGTAAACCGGAATGTGGAGTTCAAGAAGTCTGCGAACCAGTTCAAGACAATCTGTGGTATTTCGGGCAAATCGGCTCAGCGACTTGGTTACGATAAAATCAATCTTTCCATCTTCACAATCCTGAATCATTCTGTTCAATGAAGGTCTCTTTTCCTTTTTGGTGCCAGTTATGCCTTCATCGTAGTAAATTCCGGCAAACTCCCATTCAGGATTGGAGGTAATGTATTCTTCGTAATGAGTCTTTTGAGCCTCAAGACTGACAAGCTGTTCATCACTTCCTGTAGACACTCTGCAGTAAGCCGCAACACGCAGTTTCTTCTTTTGCTGTGTGGTTACAGACTCAATTTTGGTTATCTTTTTCATAGTCTCGTCTCCTGTTCTGTTGGTAACATAGTTGCTCTGTATTGAACCTATAGCAACTTAATAATCAAAGGATTGACGAGATAAATGTCGGGAAAACGGTCACGTTCTCAGCCATGATGAGCCGGTATTCATCAAGCGTTATAAAACCTCGGTTGAGCATAATTTTCGTGATATTCTCTGCCCGCAGAAAATTAAACTCCTGTTGCAACTGCTCATGTGTACTCTGATTTAGGGGGATTGATTGTGTGGTGACTGACGTAACTTCCGTTACCTTCATATCTTTTTTCTCCTGTAAAAATTATTGTTTCTGATTACTGATATTCAGAAGAAGCCGTTTAAAAAAGTCTTCTTCCGCTTTCCTTCGCCTAGAAACAGAGGATTTTTACAAAGAGTTTGATAAAATTACTCACAATACTGATCGACAAATTTTGTCCATTAGCATCACAAATACAATTAGCAAAAAAAGGAAGGAACTTATGTGGGGATTTTTAAGAGAAACAAAAGAAATAGCAGAAAAAGCAGGCATCGATCCAAGTACAGGATTGGAACGCACTGGACTAGACATCTATTTGAAAGAAATATTTCCGTCAGTTGATGATTGGGAACATGACAAAATAATAGGACACGGACTTAGAATACGTCCTGATTACAGAAGTGATGATCTAAAACTGATTGTGGAATTTGACGGCATACAGCATTACACAAATCCTCTTCAGATTATTAAGGATTTTGAAAATACAAAGAAATATGAAGCTCTTAGTTATAAAGTTGTAAGAATCCCTTATTTCATACAACTTTCTAAAACAGCTGTTAAAACTCTATTCGGCATAGACACTCATGATTTATTTGATGACAAAATTCCATCATTGAGTACAAAGAGCAAAAATACCCCCGCCTTTTTGTGTCCACAAGGCATAATCCGTATGGCGTCTGATTTTTTAAAGTTTCCAGAACAGTACAAAAGCAATATTGATGCGTTGAAAAAAGAGGATGAGACACTCAGCGGAGTAAAATATTTAGAAGACGCCTATCTTAGGTTATCAGAGGGTAATTGCTAATTATTTAATTTTTCATTAACCTCATATGCCAAACTATCCATTCTTTCAAATAGCCAGTTTCCCGGACAGGATTTCTTAGCAAACCAGCGGTGAACGGTTAGGAGCATCTCATCACTCTTGACCGCGTATGCCAGAGCTTTATCCCGATCTGCAATCCACACCAGCCTTCGCTTGCAGTTACGTCTACAGATATCGACACAGAGCTCTATCAGAGCAGAATACACCTCCGGCTTCATGGCATAAGGCTCAGTCAGATCAGAGGCACACTCAATAGTTACGGCACGCTGGTCGTTGTCTCGGGATGATGAACACCAGGAACGGTTAGCTTCATCAACGCAGAGGCCGATTCTGCCGTCAGCCCCGATGCAGTAGTTGCAGCTTGCCTGTCTGCTCCTGTCCTTAAAGCAGTCGCAGATACGTTCCA
>OMZC01000069.1 GCA_900315395.1 uncultured Gammaproteobacteria bacterium | reverse complement strand
TGTAGGTTATCATGAAGTTGATCTGAGATTATCAGAGTAGATGATCTCGAATTAGATGATCTTCTTAACTTTCGTTATTTAAAAGTTTAAGTTTTGCTTTTACAGATTACTGTGATCATTATCTCATTATCCTATCAGATCTTACTTTATCTAGAGATCTTACCGTCAGATCTGAGATTATCAAGAGATCTGGATTGTTCCCCTCTAAGAAGCTAATTGAGATCTTAGCAAAGCTGATAACTATCAGATTTAAACTCTGTTGTTAAAGTAACTTTTTCTTTGCTTCTTTCTTTTTATCAACTTGAGAAAGTCGCTAGCAAGCTTTCTTATAATCTAGAGATCTTGCCGGCAGATCTTAGATTATCAATTGATCTGGAATGTTCCTCCTCTAGTAAGCTAATGGGATCTAAGCAAAGCTGATATCTATCAGATTAAAGCACTGTTTTAAAGTAACTTTTTTCTTTGCTTCTTTCTTTTTTGGAGCAAAAATCAACTAGAGGCAGCTGCTAGCAAGTTGCCTCGAATTGATGATGTAGCTACAGCTCCTATTTACTGTCAGGTAATGTCAGTGAGGTTCGTAATGATTTACCTTCTAATACCAAGTCAAAGTTGTTGTTAGCAAGGCGTTCAACAATAGCTTCAGCTATTGTTGTACCGCCTAAGTCTTTAACCCATTGATCTGGACTCTTTTGAGAAGTAACAATAACTGACTTATATCGATAGCGGTCATTTAGAATATCAAAGAGAATTTCTTGATCTTCAGCACTATAGTCTGTAGATAAACAGAAGTCGTCGATAATGAGCAAGCTGGTGCGCTTAAAGCATTCTCTTCTGCTTTTGTATAGATTGCTACCTTTGGCTATTTTTAAGGTGTTAATCATATCTTTAGTGGTATAGAACCTTGTGGAATAGCCATTCATACAGGCAAGAGAGCCTAACAAGCATGCTATGTAGGTTTTGCCAGAGCCACTACCGCCAAAGATGCATAGGTTGTTGCCATTCTTGACGAAATTCAACGAGCAAAGGGTGTTAATGTTCTTGGTAAAGTTGTTACCACGTTCCTTATCGTGGATGATATCACCTAAAGAAACCTTTTCAGGTATTCTTGAGACCTTTAGAAGGGCTTTTTGGCGTCTAATGGCTCTATCATTTTGCTCTGTGCTTAGAATTAACTCTATGACATCCTCAGTGGTCATTTCATTGAGAGACTGAGGATTTTGAAGCATATTCTCCCAAGCCTTAGCAGCACCTTTTAAATCCAAGTCTTTTAATAATTCAATTACCTTAGACATTATGCACACTCCACAGTTGAGGTTAAATTACCGATTTGTGTTCTGATAGATGCATATTTCTGCTGCATATAATCTAGACCATTCAAATAATAGTTTTTCTCATTAGAACCTGTAGCTGGCTTTACAACAAGCTCACCTTTAGGCCATACAGGAGCTTCAGTCTTATCAAATAAGACATCTTTTATGATCTTTTGGTAATTATCATCGTTGTAAATATCGTCGTTCGTCCCAGTGCTTGGTAATTGAAGCTCGTTATATTGATTTATAACCTTACCAATACCTGCTGATTCAGTTTGACATAAATAGTCCTCAGCAACAGTATCTAGAAAGCCATAATTGTCTTTGTTAGCCTTTGGTAAAGTTAATAACTTATGAATTTGGCGATTCTTTTGACCAATAGTGCTTGATCCTGAATAAATACGCATGCATAGCTGCTTTACATGTATACCAATGTGCTCAGCCCATTCTAAAAGGAAAGGTTTTTGCTCTGGTTCAAAAATAGCATATGACAAGTATTTTTCAGTGGTATAAAATGGCTGTGTTGATAGTCCTGGCTCGTTGTCTTTTCGCTTATACACTACTAACAGTTGGTTTAAGTGATAGATTTTTACGCAACTCTGATGTAATTCAACGGTTAAGGTTACATTACACCATCGACTATCAACGCTGTATAGATGGTTTTCAATCAACAAATTGCAAGTAAAAGGCACTCTGATGTTGAAAGCATTCACCAATTTAAAGTCCCACCTATTAGGCTGCTTTAAATAAGCTTTTTCCTCCTCAAAACGTTGGTTTCTAGTTAGATTTAAGCCTCTTATAGCTGTATTGTTGATATTTACGCACTCAGCTTTAACGAAATCGTCAACGTCTTTAAGACAAGTAAATCTCTTGCCATTTATGCTTTCATAAAGCTTTGCTTTTGCAATGATTTTGTTGCTTACAATCTTCATGTGAGCTTCAATACAGCCCTTATCGGTAGGCCTATATGGCCTGCAGGTTACTGCTTCAATACCTAGAGAACGGCAAAAACAATCAAAGGTCTTATTGATTGTTCCACCATACAATGATGGAGAGGTTACAGCACCTTTGAAGTTATCAACTACGATGGTCTTAGTTACACCACCTAATGATTTAAACATATCTATTAGAGCTGGAATTACATCCTCAAGCTTTTGAGAATTGATAGCTCTTGCTTCAAATTTACTTGATGCAGGTAGTGCTAATCCAACTACTGTAGCTTGTTTTTGATTACCTTCGCTATCTGTATAAGCTATGGTTGGACCATTGAAGTCAAGCTCAGCAGCTGCACCTAACTCATGTTGCTTTCTGTATTCAGGATCAACATCCTTTTTTGCATATACAGACCATTCCTTGTAAACATGCGACTTTGAATACAAGCTATAACCTTGCTCTTGTGCTTTTTTGCGGTTTTCCTCTGAGAAATACCCCTCATCTATAATTAGTGAACGATTAGGTGCTGTTTTTCTGTCAGAGCGGGTCTTAGCGTTCTTGCGGTAGGTAATATATAAGTCCTGCATCCTTGCATAGTCAGGCTGCAAATATGGCTGATTTTTGTCAGCTTTTAATTCCTTATTAGACTTGGCATACCACTTTTGATGTAGTTCTCTTGGTGTTAGAGATTCAATTTGCTCTCTAGTGGTTAAATTAAGGGATTCCAATTTATGCTTAGCTCTTACTGCTACGCCATGGCATACCTTAAATTCAGCTTCAAGATCTTTTGGGCGTTCGGTTAAAGCTTTAACCAAGAACTCTTGTAAGATTTCTGCTTTCATTTGCTTTCCTCTTCCAGGACGATGTAATCGTCTCAATTTGTTGTAAAGATATTTGTCCATACAATTTCTCCTATTAACAAACTAGTTATTAGAGAAAATTGTAATTTTTGGAAAGCTAAAAATTTTATCTAAACATCACACATCTTACGATGTATTGTCAGATCATCTTACTGATAAAGGATCTTTGATTACTTCGGATCTTCTTAGTGATAACGAACA
>OMZC01000028.1 GCA_900315395.1 uncultured Gammaproteobacteria bacterium | reverse complement strand
ATCTTCAAAGAGAGTAAATGGTGTTACCTTTACCTTTGGAGGTGGTCAGGTTACTTTAAGATCTGAGAACTCAGAGCACGAAGTTGCAACCGCTTCATTAGCTTTACCTGATGCTCAGGCTAATATTGAGATTTCTTTAAATGCTCAGTATGTAAGAGAAGTTTTAGGTGTAATTAAGACTAATAACGTTCTCTTTTGCTTTAGCCAGCCTATGATTCATGTTTTAATTAAGCCAGAAACTGAAGTTAATGAGCAGGGCGTAAAAGCAAGCTATATTATTAGTAAAGTTGTGGTTTAACTTTAATGAGAAGGTAGCTTTGTTAAAGCTACCTTTTTACCTTCATGAAAATATCTCACCTAAGAATATTAAACTACCGCAATATCTCTTCATTAGACATTGAGCCGTCAAACCTTTTTAACGTTATATATGGAAAAAATGGTTCTGGTAAAACCTCTTTATTAGAAGCAATCTCTTATTTAGGTTATGGAAGATCATTTAGAGATTCTCGTTTTCAATCTCTAATTAGAGAAGGTCAGCCTTACTTTGCAATTTCAGCTGATGTTGTAAGAGACAGTGCAAATTTGTCTGACAGAATTGGTATTTGTCGTTATAGAAATCGTAATCAGAATCTTGAGATATCTATTAACTCTGATAAGAGCACAAGATTAGTTGATTTGGTAGATAAAATCTCTGTACAGGTGATACATCCACAGGGAATAGATCTAATCTTAGGTGGCCCTGAATATAGACGTAATTTCATCGATTGGGGCGCATATTACTCTTTTCCTAACTTTAAAGATTGCTGGTATAGATATAAAAAGCTCTTATCTCAGCGTAATTCAATGTTAAAGAGAAGAGATCCTATTGAAAGTATCCAATTCTGGGATGACGAACTGTCAAAAGTTAGTGAAGAAATTACAACTTTTCGTGAACATTACATCGATCTTTTAAAGCCAATTCTTTTACAAAAATTAAGTTCATTTTTACCTCAATTTGACTTTGAAATTTTATTCTCAAAAGGCTGGGAAAATGGCTTACAGTTGCGGTCTGTACTCAACTTAAATATTGAAAAAGATAGAGTTTTAGGGTATACTTTTTATGGTTGTCACAGGGCAGAATTAAGAATTAAATGTAATAATTTTTCTGCTAGTGAAACCCTGTCTAGAGGACAATTAAAATTACTAGTTTGTGCAATGAGACTTTCTCAAGGGTATCTTTTAAAACACCAAGTAGGAAAAAATTGCATATATCTAATTGATGACTTAAGTTCTGAACTTGATGCTAATTCTAGAATGTTATTGCTTAATGAACTTAAAGAATGTGATAGCCAAGTTTTTTTGACAAATATTACAAAGAACTTAGAAATTCCAAGTTGTTCTGAAAATTCTTTTATCAATATTGAAGAATCTATAGAGCCTTAATTACATACAGAGGAACAAATGTCAGCAGAAAATAACAATGATTATGGTACTTCCAGTATTAAAGTTTTACATGGCCTAGAAGCTGTGCGTAAACGTCCTGGTATGTATATCGGTGACACTGACGATGGTTCAGGTTTACATCATATGGTATTTGAGGCAGTTGATAACTCAATCGACGAGGCTCTAGCTGGTTTCTGTAACCATATTGAAGTAACTATTCACGAAGATGAATCTGTATCATGTACTGATAATGGTCGTGGTATCCCTGTTGCAATTCACCCTGAAGAGCATGTTTCCGCAGCTGAAGTTGTTATGACTGTTTTACATGCTGGTGGTAAGTTCGATTCTAATTCATACAAAGTATCTGGTGGTTTGCACGGCGTAGGTATTTCTGTTGTTAATGCTCTATCTGATAAGTTAGAACTTACAATTAGAAGAGAAGGACACATCTGGCAGCAGATTTATTTAGATGGTGGTAAGCCTGAGGCTCCACTTCATCAGATTGGTGATTCAGACGAAACTGGTACTAGGGTAAGATTCTGGCCTTCTCCTTCAATCTTTACCAAGACCATTTTTGACTACAACGTATTAGCTAAGCGTTTAAGAGAACTTTCATTCTTAAACTCAGGCATTAAGATCACTTTAACTGATTTAAGAGAGACTCCTCCAAAGCAGGAAGTATTCCATCATGAAGGTGGTATTGGTGAGTTTATTACCTTCTTAAATAAAAATAAGACACCTTTAAATCAGAAAGTAATTCACTTTACTAAAAAGTGCGAAGGCAATATTACTGTTGAAGTTGGTATGCAGTGGACTGATGCTTATACTGAAAACGTATATTGCTTTACAAATAACGTTCCTCAAAAAGATGGTGGTACTCACTTAGCTGGTTTCAAGAGAGCTATTACTTCAACATTTACTAATTATTTAGAAAAACAAGGCTATAACAAGAAGTCTAAGGTTTCTACAAGTGGTGATGATGCTCGCGAAGGTTTAACAGCTGTAATCTCTGTTAAGATGCCTGATCCTAAGTTCTCATCACAGACTAAGGATAAGTTAGTTTCTTCAGAGGCTGCTCAAGCTGTAGCTTCTTCAGTAAGTGAAAACTTAGGTTATTTCTTACAAGAAAATCCTAAGGATGCAGAATTCATCTGTTCAAAGATTATCGAAACAGCTCGCGTACGTGAAGCAATGAGAAAGGCACGTGACTTATCTCGTAAGAAAGGTGGCTTAGATTTAAATATTGCTGCTGATAAGTTAGTTAAGTGCCGTGAGAAAGATCCTGCTTTAGCTGAAATCTTCTTGGTAGAGGGTGACTCAGCGGGTGGTACAGCTAAGAATGGTAGAAACTCTAAGTTCCAAGCTATTCTTCCATTAAGAGGTAAGATCTTAAACGTTCAGAAAGCACGATTTGATAGAGTTATCGATTCTCAACAGATTGGTACCCTAGTAAGTGCTTTTGAATGCGGTATTGGTAAAGATGATTACAATCCTGAGAAGTTTAGATATCACAATGTAATCATCATGACTGATGCTGATGTGGACGGTGCTCATATTCGTATTCTATTATTAACCTTCTTCTATCGTCATATGCCAGAACTGATCGAAAGAGGTTATGTATACGTTGCTCAGCCTCCTTTATATAAGTATGAAAAGGGCAAGCAAGTTAACTATGTTCTGTCAGATAAAGAAGCTTTACAGTATAAGACCAACATGGCTATTAACGCTGGCTCATTGCATGTTAATAAAGATGCTGCTCCTATCTCTGGTATGCCATTAGAGAGTCTGTTTAATGACTACAATAAAGTAATGTCTAGAATGCCTAAATTGACTCAAAAGATTCAAAAGGATGTAGTTCTAAACATTATGTACTACAAGTTATTAACAGAGGATCAGATGGCTAGCGAATCAGCTGTAAAGGAATGGGCTGATGGTTTCATCAAGCAGTTACCATCAAATGCTTCTGAAGGTGTTTTCTTTAAGGCAGAAGTAAAACATGATCCTGTTACAAATCTGTACTATCCTTTGATTATTCAGCACGTACATGGAATCGATCATCAATATCTATTAGACGATACTTTCTTTAAGTCTATTGATTATTCTATGTTAAAAGATATGAATTCAAAGGTTAATGGCCTTATTGAGAAAGATGGTTTCGTTCAAATTGGATCAAAACAGATCCCTGTAAATAACTTCCATCAGGCTTATGAAGTGCTAATGAAAGAAGGTTTCTCTGGTGTTAAGATCCAGCGTTACAAAGGTTTGGGAGAGATGTCTGCTGAACAGCTGTCAGAGACTACTATGAATCCAGACACAAGATCTTTACTAAAGGTTCATATAACTGATGCTATGGAAGCAGATAGACTGTTCAATGAACTCATGGGTGAAGATGTTGAGGATAGAAAGATCTTTATTGCTGAGAATGCTTCTAAGGCAAACTTAGATATCTAGAAACTATCTTCCATATTTTTATGAGCCTCGATTTCAAATCGGGGCTTTTTATTATTGTATTAATGTTCCACGTGGAACATCTATTATTCTTATCATTGCAAGTAACTTATATGTCTAAAAGTTGAAAAGCAAATCTCTATTTAGATATTGACCATTACGAATATTTGCATGCACTTACTTATGAATTTTTCTTTGAAAATACTCTTCTATATTGTGCTTACATGTTATTAAATGATTTTGATCTAGTTAATTTAGCCAGCATATTTAGATGAGAAAATGAAGTCGTTCTCTGTGATTTATATATTATGATCTATTAATATTCATAAAAAATGTTCCACGTGGAACATCGAAAAATTAGATTAATGTTTTAAATTTTGATATAAAATCTTTTGGTAACACCATAAATTGCAATTCAAAAGTTTGTTTAAGATCCGATACCTAATCACTAAGTACACATACATCAAGTCTGCTCTGTTGAAGTTCTTTTTTACAGATATCAAGTTCTTTGCTTAATTGTTGATTTGCAGATTGTGTTTCACTAAGTTTAACGCTAAGGTCTTGAAGCTGGTGAGTCAACGATTCGCATTTGTCATTAACCTCATCTCGGTCTTTTCTTGCCATAGCAACCTTTTCATCAGCAGTTTTCTCAATAAGAGATTTCTGTTCATTGAGCCAACTGCAACCTCTAGCCCACATACCTTGAATACCTTTATCGAACCACGACTTAAGTTCATTAGGCATAGGTAGTGAGGTACTAGCAATTTCAGATTTGAAATCCTCAAGGATATCTATTGCTCTTAGATAATCTCTTTTAGAGTGGTTAGGAGCAGCTTCAGATAAAGCTCTATAAGTCACATCTATTTTTTGAGCATCAAGCTCAATAGCCTTATCAAAGAGAAGTCTGATAGTAGGGCTTAATTTTTCTCTATCAAGCATTATTCGACCTCCTCATTACTTGGTACCTGTAACTGGATTTTGAGAATTAAGGTTATTATCTGATTTAACAGAGTTTTCTGGATTTTTACGAGGTCTTCCACGACGTCTTTTGGTTTCATTTTTGGAACCAACAGAGCGTAATGAATCCACCTGTAAGGTAATGCGTATAGATGTGTATTTTGTTTTAGTATATAAAAAAAGTTCTTCTATTCTGTTGAAAGATATTGTTCTATGTGGAACAAGAGAGAAATCGAGAATGGATTAATGTTCCACGTGGAACATTGATAAGAGTCGAAAAATAAAAAAGCGATACCAAAATTTGAGTTAAGGTATCGCTTATTTTTTGAATGCGTTCTTAATTAGTAAAGAACAGAGATATCTGCTGTTTTACCAATTAAATCATGTAATGAAACTAGTAAATGTAAACGGTTTTCTTTGATCTTAGGATCATCAGCGTTTACCATTACATGCTCGAAGAAGTTATCAACAGGCTCCTTTAACTCAGATAATGTAGCTAAAGCGCTAGTATAATCACCTTCTGAATATAACTTATTAACTTTAGGTGAAATTGTCTCTAAAGCATTTGCAAGGACAACCTCATCCTTTTCTGTTAATAATTGCTTGTTAACAGAACCTTCACTTACATTAGCCTTGCTTAAGATATTGTTAATTCTCTTATATGCTGATGCAAGATTCTCAGCTTCTGGTAAATCTTTAAATGATTTAACAGCCTTAACTCTCTTATCGAAGTCTAATAAGTTTTCAGGTTTTGTAGATAGAACTGCTAAGAAGATAGAAGCTTCAATGTTCTGATCTTGATAGTAAGCTTTTAGACGGTTAAATACGTAGTTAATAACCTGATCTTTAGTTGATTCAGATTTAACCTTGTCACCTAAAATCTTGCAAGCTTCGTCAATTACAGAAGCAAAATTAAAGTCTAAGTTGTTCTCTAAAACGATTCTGATAAGACCAATTGCTGCTCTTCTTAAACCGAAAGGATCCTTATCACCCTTTGGTAACTGATTGATACCGAAGATACCGACTAAAGTAATAACTTTTTCAGCTAAACTTACAGCCATCTCAACAGGTTTTGTTGGAATAGCATCACCAGCAAATCTTGGTAGATATTGCTCAAAGATTGCCTGAGAAACGTCTTTATCTTCACCATCTAACTCAGCGTAATGCATACCCATAACACCCTGAGTATCGGTAAATTCAGTAACCATGGTAGATGCAAGATCACACTTAGCTAAGTGAGCAGCACGAGCTGATTTAGACTCATCAGCACCGATTAACTTAGCAATATAAACTGCTAACTTCTCAACACAATCAGATCTGAATGCTAAGGTACCGATATCCTTCTGATAAACGATATTCTTTAACTTGTCGAAGAAGTATTCTAATGAATGCTTTCTATCTGTGTTGAAGAAGAACTCTGCATCAGAAAGACGAGGTCTTACAACTCTCTCATTACCTGAGATTAAAGAAGTAGGATCTTTAGGATTGATGTTTGAAGCAAATGCAAATGCTGGTAAAAGCTTGTTGTTTTTATCATAGATTGGGAAGTACTTCTGATCACCCTTCATGGTATAAACCAAGGCTTCTGCAGGTACCTTCAAAAATCTATCTTCGAAGGTAGCCTTGAAGATGTGTGGTTCTTCAACGATTGAAGTAACTTCTTCTACTAGTGCATCATCAAGATCAGCCTTACCGTTTACTGAATTAGCAATATCGGTTACCTGCTTAATGATTGACTGCTTACGTTCGTCATAATCAGCAACAACGCAACCTTCGTTTCTTAACTGCTCTACATAGGTATCAGCTGATTTTAAAGTAACCTTTGGTGAACCTAAGAATCTGTGGCCGTTAATAGTCTTTGAAGATTCAACACCTAGAATGCTACCTGGAATTAAATTCTCACCGTATAACATACATAAAGTATGAACAGGACGAACGAATTCTTCACGCTTGTTACCCCAATGCATTAAGCGAGGAATTGGAAGTGCTTTTAATGCGTTCTTGAACATCTCAGGTACAACGTTAACAGTTTCCTGACCTTTCTTAGTGGTTTTAACGTAAAGCCACTCGCCTTTGTCAGTCTTTAGTCTGTCAGCCTGCTCAACGGTAATACCGTTAGCTTTTGCCCAACCTAAAGCTGCTTTTGTAGGAGCACCGTTAGCATCGAAAGCTGCTTTAATAGCAGGACCTTTGATCTCAACTTCTTTATCTTCCTGCTTATCAGCTAAGTCAGAAATGAATAAAGCTAATCTTCTAGGAGTTGCGTACCACTTAGATGCTGAAAAAGCCAATCCTTCATCTTTTAATTGTTTTACAAAAGAATCGTGAAGTGACTGTGCAAGGTTACGCAGTGATTTTGGTGGTAACTCTTCTGTACCTAATTCCAATAATAAATTCTTTGTAGTCATGATTAAATCCTAATCTTACTTAGCAGACTCATTCTTGCACATAGGGAAACCTAAAGCTTCTCTTGACTTGTAATATGCTTCAGCAACAGCCTTAGATAGTGTTCTAATTCTTAAAATGAAACGCTGTCTTTCAGTTACTGAGATAGCGTGTCTTGCATCTAATAAATTAAAGCAGTGAGCTGCTTTTAAAATTCTTTCGTAAGCTGGTAATGGTAAAGGCTTCTCAAGATTTAATAAATCGCTACTTTCCTTTTCCATCTGATCGAACATCTTGAATAAGAAATCAGTATCAGCGTATTCAAAGTTGTAAGTAGACTGCTCAACTTCGTTCTGATGGAAAACGTCACCGTAAGTAACATCACCATTAGCTGTATGAGCCCAAATTAAATCGTATACAGTCTTTTTCTTTTGGATGTACATAGCAAGTCTTTCTAGACCGTATGTTAATTCGCCTGTTACAGGGAAACACTCAAGACCACCAACCTGCTGGAAGTATGTGAACTGAGAAACTTCCATGCCGTTTAACCAGATTTCCCAACCTAGACCCCATGCACCTAAAGTAGGGTTTTCCCAGTTGTCTTCAACAAATCTGATATCATTTTCGGTAGGATCAAAACCTAATTCCTTTAAAGAACCTAAATATAGTTCCTGAATGTTATCAGGAGAAGGCTTTAAAATTACCTGGAACTGATAGTAGTGCTGTAATCTGTTAGGGTTTTCACCATATCTACCATCAGTAGGTCTTCTTGATGGTTGTACGTATGCACATGAAATTGGCTCTGGACCTAATGATCTTAAGAAAGTCATAGGGTGAGAAGTACCTGCACCAACTTCCATATCAAAAGGTTCAGCGATCATGCAACCATGACGCATCCAATAATCTTGAAGGGTAAGAATTAAGCCCTGAAATGTTTGAAGGTCGTATTTGTTAGACATCTGAATTAAACCTTGCAAAAAAATAATATTAAGTGAGTGATAGAACTCACATCGAAAATAAAAATATGTTACATTTTACCATTAAAGGCTTGATAATTGCGCTTTTTAGCAAAAAAGGAACACCTTTTTAAGGAAGAATTTATTCTTTCTTTTTAACGACGAAAAGACATGGATTTTTTTCGTCAGGTAATGAAACAAGAGTGTGATTCATAAACTTACAAAAGGCAGGAATATCGCGTAAAGATACGGGGTCGTCTGACAAAAGTTCAAAAACTTGACCAGGAAGACCTGCTCTAACAGCATTTCTTAAAATTGTTAGAGGTTCTGGACAACAAAGTCCACGGCAATCTAGTTTAACAATATCCATAAAATCAGCCTTCAAATTAAGCTCCATCAACGGACAACAATTTTACAAAAATTTTAAAAAGAAAACTAAAAAATTGTTGTCATTTAAAAAAAGTTCTGTATAATAGGTCCCCGTGAAATGTGCTGGCATAGCTCAGTTGGTAGAGCACCTGTTTTGTAAACAGGGGGTCGTGGGTTCAAGCCCTACTGCCAGCACCATTTATATCCCTTCAAATTTACTTTTCTTGCCAAGTTTTACACAGTTTTTCACAGAATTAACTAGTTGTTTTATAGTTAAAATAGTTTTGTATTGTTAAATTTTGGGAAATATAATTAAATTTAAGCAAAATTAGGAATATTTTGTAATTCAAATATGAGATCACGTTATTTGTGATCTAAATTTGTGATCTATTTTTTTGCCCCATACTATTAATACTTGATCTAAATACTATATATTAATAATTCAGAATATCCCTTCACCTTAAAGCTGAGTCTAAAAAATAACAAGCTAAAATGGAATCTCGGCAAAATAATCATAAGAATTTATTCGGATTATTTTTTTTTGTTATAGAAGATTTCTGCCCCTGCCACTCATAAATAACTTCTCTTATTTTATCCTGTTATTTAATCAAGTTTATTTCTTTTATTATCAAAATGTTAATAGTTGTTTTTTATAATTTTTTACATTTTGGTATTTTTGGGGATAAATAGGTATTTGATTTATAAGATCACCTAAATATTCCTTAGTAGCTTTGAAAAATAAGATTCAATCTCTATCTCTGGTATTCCCTGTATAGATACAGGTTTAAACTGATTTTCCGGATAATCAACGCATACATTGAACCTTCTGATGTTGTCAGAACACTTTGGATTTCTCTGGTGAGTATGGCCATGAATAATGGTGCTACAATTTGACACTTTAAAATGACGATAAAACATTTCTGCATTCTTATCTCCACTATCCTCATCAGACAAAGGATAGTGACACAGATAAAAATCACCAAATTTTAGGTCCTTCACCACGTCTAGAAAAACACAGCTTTTATAAAAAGTTTTAGATTCACTGTCATGATTACCAAGGATCAGAACCTTATGTCCTTTTAGTGAAGATTTAAGAGGAATAAATATTTCTCTGTCCACTCTTTTTAATAGAGAATAATCTCTCAAATGCAAGACCAGATCACCATCAGATACAACTCTGTTGTACGCATCTCTTATGTGGACAGCACATTCATAGGCACCATTCTCGCTCCATTCAAATGGTCTGTCTGTATACTTAATGATGTTGACGGGACCGAAGTGGTGATCATATTTAAATTAAATCATAGATACCCCTTTGTTAATTTATATTTAACTCATTTTTTTTCTCTTCAAAAGAAATCTTGATTTGAACTTTATTACAACTGTTTTCAAAATACTATATATGTAAACATGTAGACTTATGTCAACATATTGAAAATAAAAAGAAAAAAATGTATACACATGTTTACTAAAATATACTATAATTAAAGAAAAGGAGAAAAAAATGGCAGATTCAACAATTAGCGTAAGAGCTTCGGATGAAGTCAAAGCAAAATTTCAGGCTATCTGTGCAGAAGAACAAGGAATTAAGTCGGGTGATTTACTTGAAAAATTGATTTCTGCTTATGAGTTTTCTAAACAGACAGCTCAAAGTGCAAACAAGAAAAGGTTTGAAGAATTTGACCAAATTATAAATGCTCTACAAATAAAATTTAGAGATGCTGTAATTGCAATAGATGCTTCAGAGCAGAATGCTGCTAATAAAATGTCTTCAGCATTGGAGGAAAAACAATCTCTTATTGATAACCTGTCTAAGCAGATTTCTGTTGCAAAGGAAGAGGAGAAGAATGCGAAAGAAGAGGCTGTCAAAGCTCTTAATGAGCGAGAGCAGGTTTTAAGTGATAAATCTAATCAGGATTCTCTTATTTCTTCTTTGGAAGCCGACAAAACCCAACTCTTAGAGCGAGTAAAAGATCTTCAAGAACAGAATACATCGATGGTTTCGAAAGTTAATGAGTATGAGAAAATGAAATCCGATTTTTTCTCTACAAAAGAATCACTAAACTCAAGTCTTTCGGAATTAGCCGTTACAAAAGCTAATCTAGAAATCTCAGAAAAAAAAGTGAAGGAAAAGGAATTTGCTTTAGCTGATGTTAAGAAGGAGTCAGAGAAAATAATAATTGAAAAAACATCAGATTTTAACAAAAGACTTGCTGATTATGAGAATCAAATTAAAGAACTCAAATCTGAGTTTAAATCACAACTGGAAAAAATGGAAGCCAGATACGAAATTCAAATAACAGATTTTAGAAAGACTATTGAGGATTTAAGGAAGTCAAAAGAAGCTCTAAATATGCGCTTAGAACAAGCTTTAAACGCAATCGAGACAAATCCAAAAGAACCTACAAATAACTAAAGATTATTTTCTATTTGATAAAATATTTCTTCAGTTTTTTTTGTTAAGATTGTTTGCCTATAGTCATGAGTTAAATAATTTCCTAAATCCATTGAGTGCATCGTTGCTGGTGCTGGACGATTTAAACAATCAGGCTTCAAATATTGAAAAGTTATGGCATCAACAATTAACATTGGTTTTGTCATGTTAATAGGTATTGGTAGAGGATCAACTAAATTATAATGATCCTCTGGCAAATAAAAATCCGAACCAGGTCTTGAGGTATAAGGATCAAATAAGAATCCTTTCTGGTCTACTAAAAGCCCTTTGTTTTCTCCTTTTTCGATTATCTGAACATAATTTCTATAGCAGAACATGTTATCAAAAATCTTATGTTCTTCCAGACCTGTAACATCAAGAAATTTTAAAGGTAATTCAGGTTTTGGAATTCGATTCCAGATTGAATCTGTTTGAGTTTTTGTCTGTGATGAGATTGCCAAAGGATCATATGAGTTAAAAAAAGATGTATCTGCTACATCAGAAAATGTCCCGATTGTAGGGCGGTCATTTTCAGTTGCATAAGCAGATAATCCAGCATCCTCCTTGATTTTTACCTCAGTTGTTTCTCTTTTAACCTTTTTAGTTGTTTCCTCGGCAACATATGTTTCTTTATCTGTTTCCGCGAGATTTCTATTGTGTACAAAATTAAAATAGTTCACAGAGTTGCTTTTTCCAGACTCTATTTCTCTTTTGAGTTTGCTAAACCAGAGGTCGAAAATACGAAATGAAATTCTTTTTGAAAAAATAGGATCTTCTTCTTTAAATTTGTTAAATAGAAGTGTTGGAGCTCCTTTTGAGACGCCCATCAAGATATATTTTTCAACGTCAAATCGATACTTGGCCGTGATATATGTTTGTAATAAGCCTCTTTTTTTTCTGGAATCAAAATTCTCTTTTTCTAATTCCTTTTCTAGAATTTTTATTAAATCTGCGTCCATTTTTTTCTCGCATAGCATAATGAAGAAACGGTTATGTCCTTTTCCTAAGAGAAAAGTGTTAACTCATATCTAACTTAATTATAACTCCAGATATGATATATAAATATTCTAATTGTATATATTTGTGATTATGCGTTATTAAAAGAATATAAAATAACTAAATAAACAATAATAGAAAATAAAAGAAATAAATTTTATAATTATATATAATCTGTTATATTATTTTATGATGGTGTTACAGGCAGGATGTGTAAAATAGTCCACAATACTATTTCACCCGTTTCTTTCAACCAGAAAATCTGGTTATCAAGAATGAATCCTGCTCTACGAGGAAAAAATAGCTACCGCACTTTGGTTTTATTTATCTATTGCTAAAAAGTTAATAACTATCAAAATTCAGAATGCTTAGAGTTAGATAATGGTGTTTGGCGAAGTATCTTCCCTAAACAAAATAAATTGTTTTACGTAAAACGAGATACAGATGAGTTCAGCTTTTGGGCTATCAGTTTAATAAATAGAAAGAGTGTCTAATTAAAGAGTGCAAACATAATGAGGCATACAACTGTTGGAACCACAGTGTAAGCTAGCATATATAATAAAACTTTTGGGTCTAAGGATTTTTTCGTGGGGACTTACGAGTCCCGTCGATAATCTTTAGAAAGAAATAATCATCATCAGGGTATCCAAATCCTAGAGCTCTGATGAATTTGATCTTCCTAACTGTTCCTTCAACCTTTCCTGATGTTAATCGGAATTCACCAAAATTGGTAATTCCTTCCAAGTGATTCATCAGCAGTTTACCAAACCACTTTATATGTTTGTTAGCTGATTTATCACATATATCAATAGCAGCAAGGATTACAGCATTCATTGCTCCTTTACTATGGCACTTATAGGCCTCGCCGAGGTAATCCTTGAGCATATCAACAACAAATAAATCCTCGTTTAAGTGTAACAGCTCCTGATACCTGTCATGTCTGCCACCTTTAGGGGCCTTTTTCTGAACACCGTTGAAAAGATGCTCTTCGGAGCCTTCATCTTTCCAATTCCTTGCAATATTATCCCTTTCTTTTAGCCTTTTCCTGCTTGAGGTTAGGAGATATTTACTGCCGTTTATAAGTTTTAGCCCCTTCTCATCAGCCTTCTTTTCCATTTCCTTCTGAATGGCAAGTCTGGTTGGTGTAATAACCTTTTCATTCAGATTACTGATCAGATGAAAGTGATCATATATCTGTTTTATATTTGGATTAAATTCCTTTAGAGCCTCATAGAAGTCAGCATTCATATCGCAGGCCAAGGCTTCTACGCCTTTAAGCCATTCAGGCCCGACGTATCTTGCAAATTCTCTTATAGCTTCCTTTGTCTTGCTATGTGCTACCCACAGGATTTCACCGGTCTCCATATCCATAATGAAGGTAGCAAACTTATCACTCCTATCCAGGCGATGCAGGAGAAACTCATCAACACCAAGGATACGAGCCTGTTTTCTTGGAGGTAGCAGCTTCTTGCCTTCACCGTTCTCAGTGTATTTGTCATAGAGTCTTTGTTTATCTATTGCCCTTATGATCTTGGCATCTACACCGGTTTCAATCGACAGTGCCTTTAAGGAGGTTTTGCAGCCTTTCATCTCTAGCAGTCTGTATATCTCATGGTATGCAGCTACCGTTATTCGATGGCCTCCTGCCTGAAACGGGATCTTTTCAGTACAGCTGAACTCACAATGCTCAGAAGAACATCTATACCTTTTTACCTCAACTTCTATGGTCTGATACGTACTGCCATAGGTAATGTGCTTCAGTCTAACGTAGCTAACACCATTTCCATGAAGTATAGCTCCACATTTAGGACAGAAACGCACGTAGCTGTTGTCTGTTCTTAACTTCCCTGTATATGTAAGCTCAGAGAAGCCTACAAAGCATTCGTTTGTAATGGTGCCGATATTAACCTGCCTAGAATCATATCTAGGTGAGCCTACCTGTTTGAAGCCTTCACAATATGAAGGTACTACCAGGAAATCACCTTCAAATGCATTTGGAGCAATGGTGGCATCAATTACGTGATCAGGATTTACTTGAAGATTTGAAGATAAAATTGTAGTATGCATATGAGTCTTTTGGTTGGTTATTGTTTTTTGGTCGAAACAACTTTATCAAAAGACTCACTTTTTTCAACTCTATCTTTTATCTCAAATATTCTGATCCCACACTTTTTTCCTTAGACCCAAACTTTTCTTGGCTCTGTTGGGGTGTTAGGATTCTCATCCTCAAGGTCAGAAGCTTTCATAATTATAGGAAAATCAATAATGAGGATAACTATGAGCGAATTGCAATTGGTAGATATATCATTTTTACCTCCTAACAATACAATTAGCACTTTTTCATGATTGAATCATCGCCTCATGATTACCGAATATAAAAGCTTAGATAACTCTTCAGAAGCCAACTTATCTCTGCATTTAAGACTGTTCGCATAAGCTTTAAGTCTCTGAAGTTCGTCTCTGATAAATACATCTAAGTCAGAAAACCTCTTATTCTGATCATTTTCCTGAACCTGAGCCTTACAAGTCAATACTTCTCTTAGTGATGCTTCAAGATCAATTGGCAGATTATCTGCTATCAGCTCCTCAAATAGCATAGGAGGGATATTATGGTGTTTCTCTATATACCTAGAGGCAAGTATTACTCGCAGTATGTAAAGATATTTCTTGTAGCTGATGCTATTCTTATCTTCACATAGATGCAGTATATGAGCAGCCTCACCAAGATAATGATGTAGGCCAGCTCTTTCATTGAAATACAGAGGAATTTTCTCTTTGACAATGTTCCATTCTGGAGTGGTTTTATAAACAATTGGTGAGTTGGCCCATTCAAAAGTAACGCTGTTGGACTTGTAAACGAGTTTAAGATACTTCTTTAAATCCCATCCGATAATGTCCATTTCACTGTCTGGATAGTATTCAAGCTGTTCTTTCTCGTTATCTAGTGACAGGTAACATTCAGTTTTTTGAACATAAATAAAACGTACATCGTAATCACTGTCAGGAGATGGGAATCCCCAGGCTCTGCTTCCGGATTCTATGGCATGAAGAATTCTTATCTCATGCTGAAGCTCAATATCTTTCAAATGCTCCTGAATCTTTTCAAGATGAGTCTTATCTATCATCATAGACCACCCTTTCATTTACAGACATAACAAAGTCTTCAATACGATTCATATCAGGATTATCCGGAAGAGATGTATTCTCTGATGCGTATTTGAATTTTGATTCGAGCTCATCAATAAGATCAAAGAAATCCTGACTGTAAGATCCATCTTCCAATTGATAGTAGCCGTGTCGGATTTTTAAAAGCAGATCTTGTTCCTTTTCTCTGTAGGTTATGATTTCTTCTTTTTCAAGAAGATCAATTCCCATCAGAAATAGTCTTACAAGATGCATAGCGTGTTTGTTTAAATGTTCATCATCTTTCTTGCGGTTTCTGCTCTGCAGTTTGTCATAATCTCTGACTACAAACTCAAGTTCAGACAGAATATTCTTGTAATCTCTGATTGGGTAATGTTTAAGGTTAACATCCACGAAGATTTCATCTGTGAGTTCAGGATTTATCGCCAGGCCCTTACTTAAGACAATACTGCCGTTCTCAAACTCAGCGTATTTGCCTTCAAGATTCCTTAATGCTCTTACTAAAGAGTTGTAAATATGATCTTCTTTCTGAGATTGTGTCAGCTTATCTCTGGCAATTGCATTTTGCAGACGTCGAAGCTGGGATTTTGCATAGTCACCAAAGGAGTAGATTGCTCTTTTGGATAAGAACATTCTGCGGTTATCTAAGAGCTCCTGACCTTCTTTTTCCAGAATAAAGTAGTAATCAGGCTTTAATCCTAAGAGTTCAATGGTATTAGGATTACATTTACATAAAAGCTGAACCATGCGATTAAGGCTATAAATAGTGGTGTCAGTATTAGGCTCTGCTATCTGTTCAAAATCACTAAAGCCTAACAAATCTCTTTTTGAAGGCAGTGTTATACCGCGAAGATCAATATCGCTGTTCTCATTAGCTGTGCCATAGCCATGGCTACCGGTAAGAGCTAAGAGAATAATTTTATCTCCAAGATGCTCATTTTCCCTAAGAAAAGTGTATTCAGGTCTTAATAGAATGTCTTTTTTTATCTTCACGGTTAATACCTACTCAACAGATTTTTTAATCCTAACTATATAAATTTAATTAGGTGGAAATTTATCAAAGAAGGAAATTATTCCATTAAAGTCCAAATTATATTTTTCCAAATATTTTCTTAGTCTGTCAGAATCATTAGACGTTTTTCGTTGTTTTATTGTATTTGCAAACAGTTTTCTTCCTGCTTCAGATAATGATTTTGATTTCAGAATAACATTGATAACACAGTCTAACTGGGACAACTCAAAAAGGTCTATTTCTTCAGCTTTTTCTCCAAGGAGTTTTCTTGCACTTGAGTATATTGAGTCTTTCTTGGATGAGGAATCATAATTCCAGTTTTTACTGAGTTTCTCAAACTCATCGTTAACCTCGGACACAGTAATTCTACCTCCCTGTGACAACGTTGCCATTCTTGTTGCAGCACCTGATAATTCTCGGAAGTTTCCTGTCCAAAGAGAGTCTTCGGAAGTGGCTTTTTTTAGGAACATCTCACGAGCTTCCTTATTCATTCTTATCTGTTTACCTAGCTTTGTAGAAACACGTTCCAGTTCATAATCAAGATTAGGCTCTATATCTTCCGATCTATCCTTAAGCCCCATTAGTTCGAATGTCCAAAGATTGATTCTAAAGAGTAGATCTTCACGGAATAAACCTTTTTGAACTAATTTTTTTAAATCACGATTGGTTCCGCATATAAGCTGAAAATTACTGCTACTCTCAACATCTGAGCCCAAAGGGTAGAATCTTTTTTCCTCAATTGCACGAAGGAGCATTGCCTGTTCATCAAGTCCCAGTTCTCCTATTTCATCAAGGAAGAGTAATCCTCCATCTGCAAGAGAAAGTAAACCTTTTCTCTTCTCATCCGCTCCTGTATAAGCTCCTTTTGTATGGCCAAAAAGAGCTGACATAGCTGATGTGCCTTTTAAAGTAGCACAGTTAAGTTCAACAAAAGCACCTTCTACAATGTGATTATTCTTCTTCCATTCGTAAATCAGGTGGGCTAGTCTGGTTTTTCCTACTCCTGACGGTCCTGTAATCAGAATCGGATCACTTGAGCTTGAACTAACTTTTGCAATAGTCTCAATTAGAGCATTGTATTTAGCGTTTCGTGTTGGGATTCCTGATTTTAGATAGTGGATACCTTGTCTATTAACAGTTGCAAATCGTTCTGCAAGTTTGTCATAAGCTGACAAGTCAAGGTCGATGATGCTATAGATTCCTGCAGGATCTTTACTTTCACTTACTCCTGTCTGCAATATCTTTGCTGGAATAATACGAGACTCCACAAGCAGGAATAAGCAAATCTGCATTACGTGTGTTCCTGTTGTAATATGGACTAGATACTCTTCATTATCCAGGTCAAATTTATAGTCTTTAGCAAAATCCAGAAGAGTTTTATATACAGTTTCGAAATCCCAGGGTTTTGAAAATAACACCTCATGTAGATTAACTCTACTGTGAGGAGAGACCTGCTCGAAGTCCTCTTTTACTATATTGGCAATTTCAGAGAAATTGCTCTGATGAAGAATCTCCAGCCTGTCAACGTATAAATCGTCATGCTGACCAATAGAAACAGTTGGTCTCCAGCGATCCCATCTTCTTTTTCCTTTACGGTTATCTAAAACGGTACCTAATAATCCTATGACAACAGTTTTCTTTCTCATATATATATAAAAATATATAAACTTAGATAAATATTTATCAATAAAAAGCTATCTCACTAATTATAGTTCATATTCTAAATCGTATCATTTCTTTAATATTCAAGAAGATAAACAATCTGGCACACTCATTGCTCTATAAATTGGAAAACGAGGAATTCAAAATGGATACAACGTTAAATAAGCTGATAGAGGTAGATGGAAGTATAGGCGGTGGTCAGGTGCTAAGAACTGCTCTTGCTATGTCCATGGCCACACAGACCGGCTTTCATATAAGTAATATCCGCAAGAATAGAAATAAAGAAGGGCTGATGAGGCAGCATTTAACCTGTGTAATTGCCTGTAAGCAGATAAGTGATGCCCATGTTGAAGGGGCGGATTTTCGTTCTACAGAACTTACATTCATCCCAATGAAGGTCAGATCAGAAAACTATTCCTTTAACATTGGTACAGGGGGTAGCATTGCCCTTGTCTTGCAGGCTATTACCTATCCACTGGCAATGAATTCATCAGGGAAAATAGAAGTTGAGATTAAGGGGGGAACATTCTGTCCTCTGGCACCTTCAACAGCATTTTTAAAGAAAACTCTGCTCCCTTGTCTGAAACAGATGGGCTACGGCTTGGAAATAATTGAGGATAGAGCTGGTTTTTACTCTGTTGGTGGAGGAATTGTAAGACTGATTATAAACTCACAGATTAAAGCGCAAAGATTTGAATTGACAGAAAAAACAAAGCTTAAAAATTTACAGGGGCACATCATAAATATAAGACTTGATGAAGATATTGCACAAAGAGAACTTATGGTTATGAAAAAGGAGTTTCCTGAGATTGAAACAGAAATAGTCCGTAGCTGTTCTGCGTTAGGTTGTGGAAATGCGGTATTCATAATCGCATCAGACGATCGTAATAGAAAAACAGTTTTTTCTAAAATCGGAATGCCTCATCTTAAGGCTGAAAACTTAACAATGGATGTGTGCTGTCAGGCTAAGGAATTTTTACAGCAAGATGCTCCATGTGAGATGCATCTTGCAGATCAGCTTCTGGTTCCGCTTACTTTATCCGCAGGAGGATGCTTTTTAATGGGAGAACCAAGTGAGCATTTTAAATCCTGCTCAAGAGTAATCGAGCAATTTATAGGTACACCAATCGACTGCAGATGTATTGATGATGGTTTATGGCATGTTGAAGTCAAAGGATTAATGAAGTAGAGGTCTCATATGTTTAATGCAAATAATTTATATCAGTTGGGAATTCCAAGAGACAGAGAGATTGTTGGTCTGGCACTGAAGGGAGCTAATAAAGCTTTAAGCGATGGGGTAAACGGGACTGACATTGCTGCTATTCTTGAAGAATTATCCCTGAGTGAGCATCCTCTTGAGGTTGATTTAGGAAATGCTCTGGGATACTTATCAGACCTTGCAGCAAAACTCTCAGAGGCAAGAAAGTCCCACAGATTATTCTTTGAAAGAAAATCTCCTGTTCTATGGAAATCATGGGCTGATGATGGTGTTGAATCCTCTGCGGTACAACAGATGATAAATGCATGCAGACTACCTATAAGCTTTGGTGGGGCTCTGATGCCTGATGCGCATACCGGCTATGGCTTGCCAATTGGAGGGGTACTAGCTGTTGAAAATGCAGTAATTCCTTATGCTGTAGGAGTTGATATTGCCTGCAGAATGAGAATATCAATTCTCGATATTCCTTATGAGGAATACGACCAAAGAAAACAGAATCTAACAGATGCGCTTGAGTCTCAGACCATGTTTGGTGTTGGAGTTCATTTTGACAAGAATAACAGGCTTGATCACAAAGTTATGGAGCACCATTCATGGAATGAAATACATGTGTTAAAGGAGTTTTTTCAAAAGGCTCATTCTCAGCTTGGAACAAGTGGTTCAGGCAACCATTTTGTAGAATTTGGAAAGCTTGCTGTTGATAGAGATATCGATGAACCTGGACTGAAGATAAAGGCAGGAACATATCTGGCTCTACTATCCCATTCCGGTTCAAGAGGGGCAGGTGAGGCGGTAGCAAAATATTACAGCTCAGTTGCAATGTCATACCATCACGAGTTACCTCAGGAGCTAAAGCATTTAGCCTGGTTATACATGGATTCTGTTGAAGGTCAGGAATATTGGGAAGCAATGCAGCTAATGGGATTATATGCATCAGCAAATCATGAACTTATACACAAAAGAATAATTGATTATCTTGGATGCTCCACATTGGGATATGTGGAGAATCATCATAACTTTGCCTGGAAAGAGATGTATGACAACAAGGAGTTAATTATCCACAGAAAAGGTGCTACTCCTGCAGGTTTAGGCGTTTTAGGGGTAATCCCAGGTTCAATGGGAACATCTGGATTTATAGTCAGGGGAAAAGGTAATCCGGACTCATTCTCATCATGCTCGCATGGAGCAGGTCGACTTATGAGTAGAAAAGCAGCTTTTAAGACTCTGAACCAGGAGAATATGCTGCAACTGCTAGGAGATAAAGGAATTACCTTGTTATCAGGAGAGTTGGATGAGTCTCCGGAGGTCTATAAGGACATTGAAAAGGTAATGACATCCCAACATGATCTTGTGGATATTCTAGCTAGGTTTGATCCAAGACTAGTAAAGATGTCAGGAAAGAAGTTTTAGAGAAATTTATTAACAGTAAACCTGCTGTTATGAAATAAAAAATAACGTATTGAATCTAAATTATTTTGATTCTCTGCAGCAGGTTGCTCAATAGAATTTAAAGGTGAGGTTATGAAAAAAATAAATTCAGTATTCTTCGGTGATCATGGAATTACCTCGACTTCAGCGGACCATCTCGCCAATCTGGCTAAGGAGCTGGTTGTAGGATATGAAGCAAAAATTAATAATCTGAATTTTGTTACAACCAGTATAGATATTGTTGGTTCCCAAAGTCAGGAAGGAAAAATCATTAATTTAGGCCTTACTGAACAGAATCTAAATGAGGTTAGGGATGCCCTTGAGAAGATAGCAAAACTAAACGCTTTTTCTGCCTGGATGAGGGAAGCAATTAAGGCCAAAGAAGATGAATATAACTATATAAAAAATAAGGATTTTAAGGAATGGGCTAAAGAGAATAATCTTGAACTTGAGGAAGAGCCTGAAAGAGATGATAAATATGAGGCATCTGATGTAATTGCAGATTTCAACGTTAAGGAAAGAAATGAGTACTTTTATTATCAGGCTGTAGCTTCATCCATAGGAAAGTACATTCATAATAACGGAGCAATTTCTTTGGCCAGAGCTCATTTACTGGATAGCTTATTAAAACCGTACAGTACTCAGGGGGAAGGAAAAGATACTTTAATTTTGTCTCATAAACCTTCCGTTGATAGTTATAAGGTTGATGCTTTGTTCTTTGAGCTGCAAAAATGGCATAGAGCAAATGAACAGAAGCTCAACCAGATAAAATACCAGATAAAAAGAAAGGTCTCTGAAATGGAGATTGAAAATAACAATCAGTTCAAATTTAAGAAGGAAAAGT
The DNA here is from genome assembly GCA_900315395.1 of uncultured Gammaproteobacteria bacterium. Lineage (GTDB taxonomy): Bacteria > Pseudomonadota > Gammaproteobacteria > Enterobacterales > Succinivibrionaceae > Succinivibrio. The sequence goes on along the minus strand of OMZC01000028.1, from coordinate 23,904 downwards.
ATAAAGCAAGGCTTTCTGAACTGATGATTCAGTTTAAAGACTGGCAACTCAAGGAGAATAAGAAGTTAATGAATCTTAAAATAGTGCTTCCTGCTGATCTTCAGAAGACATATGATTTTCTGAGTGATCTGGAGAAATAAAGAATTAGGCTGATTTGTTCCTAAGTCTCAATGGACTTTAAGCAGATCTTAATGAAGGCAATTTTGGCAGCAACACAATTATTATGCGGATTTGCATAATCCTCAAGACTGTAATCGGTCGTGTAAAAATACGATTACAAAAAGATGTATTGTCAGCATAGATACTGAACATTAAAAGGATCTATGCTGGTCTTTGTCTGGGGCTTGTTCTTTGTCTTTGCCTTGGCAGTCGATGTTAAAACGTTTCAGTCGATGCCAATTATGCCAGGATTGCTTTCACCGTTGTTCTATTAAAAATCGGGAAAATCTATTTTAGGTAATTTAGTGCTGTAGAAATTCGGGCCCATACTACTCGTAAGGAGATCGGTGTAAAATCCTGCTCGTGCTCCCTCTAAGTTACCTAGCATAGGTTTATCAGCCTAAATAATCATTATATTAGTTCTAATATCAAAATATGGAATATTAAAATTCTATAATGGTAGGATAAGAAAGGTTGTAATCGGGGAGCCACCGAATACGTAAAAGGAGATAAGGGGCAGTACGTCGAATAACCTTTTTCTGTGTAATTTATGTGCTGTAGAAATTCGCATTCACACTACTCGTAAGGAGGCTTCTGCGTACTCCCAGTAAATTACATGGGCTTTGTTTGATGAATCTATCTCTGAACTAAGTTGCTTCGGAAATACGGGGCAGACCGATAACCATTATTTGGGGAGCATAGATAGACGCTTTAAAAATACCACGTACCCCTCCTCTTCAGTTCAGATTACATTAAGAAGTTGTATTCTGGGTGGCGCCTTAATATGTAAAAATTCTCGATGCTAGTAGAATTTATCTTCGTTAAGTCCCTTAACACTTCCACGCTTCTTCTGTGGCAAGTAAGTGAGGGACTTACTTTTATCTTGATTACCGCTGTTTCTTCTTTTTTTTTAAACGTAATGATAAAATTCAATAATTGAAGAAGGGAAAAAAATTAATTGTCTATTAGAATGACTAGATCCTATATTTTATAAGTATTATTAAGTTGTTGCCACGGCAACAATGAAAAAAATAAGAAGATTTATAGATGTTGCCACGGCAACAATGTAAAAAAATATAGGATGTTGCCATGGCAACAATGAAATTAGTTAGATACACATAATGTGAGTCGTAAAATTATGAACTTTATCTTTTGGAGGTTAATGAGAATATGTGTTCATGTTTTAGAGCTCGACTCATTGGCACATGATACTTAACCCCCAAAAAAAAATAGAGAGTGAGTTCACACTCTCTTGTACTAACCTCGAATTCCAAGTATTTCCCTGACTTTTGGATTAGCATATAAAACATTTATTCTTTTATTTCTTTCTCCTACTTCCATTACAATGCCTGCTTCTGTTAACGGAACTCTATTTTGATATTTCATATTGAGTTCTGCTGCTTTATATGCATCGTAAAAAAAGCCAACCACAGTGCATCTCATTTTTACAGCAAGAACATCGTCGTCTTGCATCATTTGCGCTGTTATTGCTAATAATGTCTGTTGAGGACCTCCATCTTGGTCAATAGGAAATTCAGCCTGTTCATTCATTGCTCCTTTATACCAGCTTGAATCCGGACATTTAGTTTTTACAAAATTTCTTGCAAAGTCATCTCCTCCTACAGCAGCATCGAATTCTTCCCTAACGAATTGTGCTACTTTTTTGTGAACAACCATTACTGAGTTATCTTGAAATAAGGTATACAAAATTCCGTATATAACTATACATGCATCATCAAAACCTATTTGCTCTATCAACTTCATTGCCATTGATTGTGGCTGGATGTTACTAGAAGAATTTTTATCGAAAAACATATTTAAACCTCATTTCTTATTAATTCATACATAACGGAGAATGGACTTTGTATCATAGTTAGGAAGATAAATCTTTCTCTAAAAGTGGCAACTATTTATTGTTTTTTTATTGAACTCTATCTTCTGCAAGAATATATATTCTTTTGAACAAATACTACTCGTATGTTCACGGTTTATATTTTTTTCTAAAACCGATAACAGTTTAGATACTAGTCATAATATTTTATTGATTTATGTTGGTGGTAATTTTGTATTTTCTTAACCTAGCCTAATGTTAAGTGAATATCTATTTAGATATCTTTTCTTTTACATGTTTTTCATTTTACTAACTCAAGTTTTGCGTTTCGATTTTAACTAAAAATCGTTGTTTAAATGTGGTGCTAGACCGCATCTTTATAACCTTTATCAGTTAATATTGAACTGCAAAAGTTGAGTTACTAAATTGAATTCTAATAACTATTTCAGTAATAGTATTCAAAATAATTCTTAATACAGTCAATGAATCTACTTTGTTCAGCATTAAATTCAAAAAACTTTTCGTACTTTTTACTGAATACTTTTTTCTTTTCAACTGTCATCAAAAACAATCTAATTTTTGCCCTTGAAATTGCAACATAAAACTTTCTTGCATCCTCTTGTATATTGGGAGAGTTGTAAAAAGGATAAAAGTCCTCGATCGCATTCATTACCAAAACATTTTCAAACTCTAAGCCTTTTGCCTTATGAACAGTTGCTATAAATATTTTTTCTTTTACAACGCCACTTTCACACAAGTCAGCTTCTTTATATGTTCCTAACTCAATTGCATGATTTGATATTTGTTCGTTTAACGTTAATTCCTTTACGGTATCAATTACATTTGATTTGAGAAAACGCATGATATGGTCTATTTTTTCACAAGGCTTAAACAGTTCAAGTCCTATAAAATACTCATACAACCAGGATAATTCTTCTGTCAGAAGACATCTATCCATATCCTCATTCTTTATAAAAAGTCTTAACTGAGTGTGTTGCCATGCTTTGCTGTATTTAGCTTTAAATAAATCAATTATTCCACGATTTTCAACAAAGAATTTTTCTTGTTTTTCCTGCTGGGGCTTAAATAGTTTTAAGCAATAGTCGATTAAGTTTTTTGTCGCCTCTACATCATCCTGAGCCAGATGAGAATTATGACCGTCCAAATTAAAAGCAGAAATCAGGTTCTTTAATTTATAGCTTCTTAGGTGAGGACTAACGAGTTTTGTAATCTTCAGAGTATCAAAATAGGTAGGATAACGCTTTGAAAAGTCATTATCTAAAAGATCACGTTTCAGATTGTTATCAAGAATGTGATAATCAAAATTGGCATTGTGAGCTACTAGGATGTTGTTTTCTCCGATAAAGGAAAGAAATAATTTTAACCCTTCTGCTCTTTTATATTTATGAGTTGACTCTTTGTTATATTCCTCAACTAAAGGGTTTTGTATTTCCCCCAAATAAAGAGGAATTTCCTTTTCAGTTTCAAGAATAATTGAAAAGCTATCAGTAACAATTCCGTTTATGATTTTCAATGCTGCAATTTGAACAATATCATCTTCATAAATATTTAATCCGGTTGTCTCCGTATCAAATAATACAATTTCACCTAAATAAGCTTTTGAGAATTCATTTAAATACGAAGAGTCTTCATATTGAATTAAGTCTGAAGGACACATCATACATTCAGACATATTCTTTATAAAATGCCTAGATTGGGCATATTGATTTGTACCTTTAAACAGCTTTAACTGTCTAAAAATCTTTGCCCACGCAATAATATTGTTCTCAAAACAGCATGCAGAAATATGAGAAAACAGTGTTTTGACAGCGGGAGATGAAAACGCATCCCTCCCGGATAGTTTGAAATACGGAATTCCTGAGGCCGCAAATTTCTCACCAATGGAATCTGCATCTTCATTTTTGGTTACAAGTATTGCTATTCGTTGCTGATCTTGTTCATGCCGACAAGGTAACTTAAATATTTTTTTACATAGCCTTACAGCATAATCTTCCTCGGAAGCAAAATCTGGACTTCTAAATATAACCCGATCAAGTTGCTGAGCATTTTCAATTTTTGTTGGCTTCGGTAAAAACTCAGGTTCTGTGTCTAATTCTCTATTTGCAAATTCGTTGAATACGGTAAGTAAGTAGCTAGGAGATCGGTAATTGTTTTGTAAATAGTGAAGATTATCTCCACAGCGCTCTTTTAAAATTCTAAGTTGATTTAAACTTGCTCCTAAGAATGAAAAAATAGCCTGCTGCTCATCTCCAAAATATACAATACAGCTTTTGTCATTTTTGCAGATTAAGAGATCACATATGGCTAGCTGTAAAGGATTAAGATCCTGAACTTCATCCACCTGAATCCATTTAAAACGTTTGTGTTCACTGCTTGGATTGGATAAGACAGTGTATGCCTTAAGCAACAGATCATCAAAATCTAATAAAGAGAAATTATTTTTATAAACCTCATATTGTTTTGCAATTTTAACAAGTTCAAGATATTCAGTTAATTCCCTGGAATAAAAATTTCCCAGGTTTATTTCTTCTGCTTTATCATATAGCTCTACTGGTGACAAACCACATTGACTGCTAATTATTTCTAGATTTTTATTAATCTGTTTTTGAACAGATTTTGGATGATTATTTTTTAACTGATAGATGTGGTGTTGAATATCTAGAATTTCGTCATAGTATTTTCTGGCAGAATAATCCAATTCAGTAGACTCATTCTTTTTACATAAATCAAGCAAAATACTGTATATATCAAATTCATCGAGGATAGAGGTGGTTAGCGGGACCAGACCATTTTCGTATAAGAATAGAGAACAAAATCTATGAACATTGCCGACAAATATTTCTGATGTATCGAATTTAATATTTTGCCTAATTCGGGCCAACATTCCTCTTGAGGCTCGATTGGTAAAAGTAAGGCATAACATATCATGTGGAGCAATTCCATTAGTTATTGCTTGATTTATTCTATCTGCCAAGATATCTGTTTTCCCACATCCTGGAGGTGCAAGAACCAGATGGGAACCTTCACAAATATCAATTACTTCCTGTTGCGATTTGTCTCTTGTTTTTTTATTATCTAGACTTTCATTTGCGAAGGACTTTCCACAGTGTTCACAATATTTACTATTATCATCAAGTTCTAGTATTCCACAATATTTGCATATTTTCATTTTTACTACCAGAAATCTATCTTAGTTAATCATCGAACAGTTACTTTAAAATATAAATAGTAAGCCACCATGGATTTTTTTTCTCAACTTTTCCTCTGAAATTATATGTCAAAGCATTAAAAGAATGGTTTCCATGCTTTAAAGGTTCAAAGACAAGTTTCAATAATTATATTAAGAGGAACATATCCATCGGAGGAATTATTTATATTCCCGTAGATTACTTTTGCTAATAAAAAAATCAGTTAAAGCCCAATCAGGTTCACCAATTGATGATTTGTCATCTTAATCATAGAAAGACAGCATGAAAGCAAATCCAAAACTTTCATATTTTCTTACTGGCTAAGGATTGACCTGTACCTTGATGGAATATAGTTTAAAATGGTTATGTTATGTTTCTTTGTTTCTGGAGGAAAACTCGTTGGTTTTGTACCGTAAATAGGCTGTTTACTAAACATAACTATCCCTATAAATCTCATTTACCCATTTAAGTGCGCAGGCGATCCTTATTATTTATTTTTTACTAATTTCTAAATGTTTTCCACAATATCCGATTAAGACTTTGTGAGAATCCTTATTTACCCAAAAATAAACTCTGGCCGTTTCTGATGGATTATGTGCAACTCCAATTTTTAGGTGTTGGAACATAGTAACACCTGAAAATGTACGTTGTTTCTTTAGAGTTGGATTAGTCTCAACAGTTTCAGATTCCTGTGCAGCATAATTTTCTCCAAATAATAACCTAGCTTTACTATCTCCATTCTCTAAATAACAATCCAAATAATCAGTCACTAATTTAATTAACAGATTTTTTAATTTATCACCCCTAGTAAAAATAGAATCGATTTCTTTTGCTGAAGCCCATGCATTATTTAAGATCTGTACTCTATCAGCATAGCAATACTCAATTAACTTAAGACATTCAGTTGCAGTCAAAGTTTTATCCTGGATAACTTTGCGAATAACATCAAGGTGTAGATTGTCTATTTGCAATTCTTCTTTGGAATTTCCATAAAAATCTTTTATTTGTTGTTCTAGAGCTTCTGCGAATTCTCTATGTGTGTCTGCTAGTTCTTTATCCAATGCAATGATTTCATCAAAATATTTCTTATTATCTTCTTTTATTTCAAGATTTTCTTTGCTTATTCTTTGAAGACTCTTTTGTGTTTCCTTATATTGTTCCAATACAGCACTCATAGAGTTTGCAAGGGAGACTATCATTTCTATATTTTTTTCTTCATCTCTATTTGTTTCACTAATAGATTTAATTTGCTTGTGTTTGATCTCAATATATTGGTTAACATCTTTTCCTATGAAATCAAAGTTAATTGGTTCTGTTGTATCTCTGAGTAAACTTCCAGTTGTCTTTCCAACGTAAATATAACAAGGCTTTTCATTAACAGATAAAAAAGGTTGTTTGTCTTTAGAAACAGTAAGAGTTGATCTTGTTATAAGTTGCGATGGATTTGTTTCATTTGACAATTCTCTGTTTGCAGCACAAAGATATAAAAGCTGAGGGATGATCTTTTTGAGAACTTCTTTTGCGTATTCCTTCCACTCTACAGAATACACATTTTGTGATTCTTTAGGATTTGAAAAAACTTGTCTTTTATAATTTATTTTTAATCCATATTCTTCTGCCTTTATGCGAGCATCATTCATATCAGAATACTCGGATTCTCTGTTGTAATAGTGTGTTTCCTCATCATTTAAAACTTCTTCGAATGAATTGTTTGGGTTTAACGCAAATCCTAGAGGCAATAAAAAAGTTGGAAAATCTAATGAAATCCTTAAGATAAAACCGTCCTGGGGATGATAATCTACTAAGGCAAAATATCCGTATGGAGCAGGTCCAGAGATATCCCAAGAGGAAGTTTCAACATAAACACACCATTCAGGAAGATTCTTAAGCACATGGGCGGGTATTTTTACATCTAACCGCTGTTTTGGTAAACTTTTTAACAAATTTTCATCAAATCTATAGACTGATTTTGATAGCTCCCAAATTCCATATGTGTACAATTCATTCATTTCAGAGGCAGATGGTCCAATGTATCTGAACCATTCATTTTGAGTCTCTTTTACATAGTTATTAACGTAAAAGAGAAATGGTCCATAAGGAAGAAGACATTGATCAACCCATTTGAAAAAAAAATCAGAATTATAAGTCTTTAGGTCTTTATAAATACTGTTATAAAACAAATAAAATTTTGATTTAAGATGAGCTGTTATTTCATCCAATCGAGACATTAGCTTTTGTGCTGTGTCAATCTCAGCCTTTGGCACATTTTCTAAATATTCTTTTTTTTTCATAATACGACCTTTGTTAAATACGGAAGTTCACTTGTACAATAGTAAAACAATAGCATATTAGTTTTATATCAAGAATTGCTCTTTGTAATATACAAGATAATATCTGTGTTTTTTTTTTAGTCTTTAACTGTTTTCTAAATAACTTGTTCAAAACTAAAAAAATTATTATATTTGTTATGGTATACAAACTTTCTGAATTGAGGTAATACCTGCATGGATTTTACATTGAACACAAAAGAAGAATTCATAAAGACACTACAGCGTGAGAGAACTGATTACAAGCATGCCTCACAGGTTAGAATGCAGGCTAAATCACTTATGCAGTTATCTGTTGGCATTTATACAGAGCCGGAAAGATTTGTATATGAACTTCTTCAGAATGCGGTTGATGCCTTTACTGATACACTGGGAGATACATTAAACATTCTTATTAAGTCTGAAGATGGCAGAATAGTATTTATGCATAACGGCAAAGGCTTTAATGAGAAAGATGTTGAAAGTGTCTGCGACGTTGGTAATGGTACAAAATCTAACGACAGTAAAAAAATCGGTTATAAGGGTATAGGTTTTAAGTCTGTATTTATGCCATCAGTTGATCGAGTTAGTATTATCAGCAATCAGTTCTGCTTTGAGTTTGATAAAAACAATGCTTTTTCTCTGATGCCAAGTTTTCCTCCAAAAGAAGGAGAGCTGAAACCAGATGATATTCCCTGGCAGGTTATCCCTATTTATTCTCCACAGTTAAAGACATTATGTGATCCTGCTTTTAATGTTGTTACTGTAGTACATACTAAAGAATCAGAGAAAATCGCAAATCAGATAGAAAACCTGTTCTCCAATATACAGTTCCTGCTGTTTCTTAGAAGTAATAATGTAAATATTCGTTATGAACATAATGGCAGGACAATTTTCAGTGTTGGCAAGAAACAGACAGAAGCATTAAATAACGATATATCCAAGGTAACCTTATTTAGGAACAATGAACCTCTGAGCTGCTGGATTCTATATACCGATACTGTTGCTGTACCTGAGAAGATTAAAGATGAGCTTGAGCATGACTTCAATACCCCGGATAAACTGAAACAGGCACAGAACGTTGAAATCTCCTTCGCTATACAGGTATCAGACAATAAAGTTATTCCCCTAGATGGCAATTCAATATTCACATTCCTACCAACCTCTTACCGTAGTTTAAGACAGCCTTTTCTGATTAACTCTAACTTTATAACAGATGCTGGTCGACAGCAGCTCCATCAGCAAAGCGAGTGGAATAAACTCATTTTTAGAAACATTCCGGGTATTTATTTGAAGTTTATTTCACTTATATCCAGAAGATACTCCAATTACTGTGAGGTTCTCCCAAATCGTTTTCCTGATTACGATTCTTTAACAAAGGAATACATCTTTGAACTGAAAAAAGCATTGAATTCCATTGAATTTGTCCCAAATCATAATGGTAACCGTCTACTGAAACTGGAAGAGGTATTAGTTGATAAAACCGAATTTTCTAAGGCGGGAGCAATTTTTTCAAAGCTTTTAATCCAGCATCTAAATAGTAGAACAGGAAATAGTCTATCTGAAGATAATTATGTTGATGATAAGGGAATTGCTGACTATTCAAAAGATTATATTATCCTGTTTGATACTGAAGAATTAGTTCATTTTATAGCAGACAGAACCGTTCTATTAAGCCTGTCTTTAAAAGAAAACATTGTTTTTATCCGCTATATATACAAGTATTTTTCTGAATCTGATACAGAGCGCATCAGGTACCAAAATGATCTTTGTAACATTTCATTTCTTTTGGATAAAAAAGGCGAGCTCAGACGCCCAAAGGGGCTTTTTTTTCCTTCAGAATATCAGAGTCAGAATAAAGATACCTCTGAGTTATTCATCTTGAATGAAGATATTTATAAAAATATCAAAGAAGATCATAAATTAATTGATTGGTTAAAATTACTCGGAATGGACGATTTATCAGATGAGACTTTTATCAATTCCCTGATAGTTAATCCAAATTTAATTACTAAAGAAAATGCAATTTCTTTAGGAAGATTTCTTTTTAAAGAATGGAAGAAGAAAAATTTTTTAGAAAAAAATGTCTATTCAGAAAAAAAGAATAAACTTTTATTTTTGGCAAAAGACGGTAGCTTAAGACCAATTTACAGTCTCTATCTTGGAACAAAATATAGACCAGATGACGACGTGGAATCTGTCTATCCTGAGTCAGCTCTCTACGTATCAGAGGGGTATATAGAAGGGAATAATGCAGAAGACTGGTCATATTTTCTAAAAAAATGTGGTGTACAGTACAAAATAGGAGTATGGGCATATGATTATTCTTCGGATGAACTTGATTTTGATTTTATAAAAGAAACAGCTACAAAATTTAAACATTGCGAACATCATCTCTCTAACTACGTAAACAGATTTGGAATACGTTATGAGAATCTATTAACGAACATACATTTCTCCCTTTTCTATTTTAATTTCATTAAATTCAGTAATCCTCAATATTCTCTAGATAAATTTATTTTTACGAGAGTATTATCCGAGAGCAGGAGTTCTTGGGAAACTCACGATACTGTTTACGGACAAATTCCTTGGTTTGAAGAGTGTGTTACTCGTAGTTTTCTCGGACAAACACCTCTAGAGTTTAGAAATAAATATAAGTCTTTTATTGAGTATATACTTGCAAACGAACAACTTTTTCCTACTACAAGAGGAACATCAGAAAAACCAACAAATATCTTTATAAACACTACTAAAAATCAGGAATTAGGGGGAAAGTATCTCCCTGTACTTGCCATAGATTCAAAAGTTCATGAAAGCTGGATAGATCTTATTCATTTTAAGCAGACTTTGATGCTTGAGGATTTACTTCTGATTCTTGAAAGAATTTCCTTAGATGATGAGCTTAATCCTAGTAAAAGGAAAACAAAAATATCCAGAATATATACGGAGATTATCGAGAGAGAGGAGCAGAATTCTGCTGTAATAAGAGAATGGGCGCAAACACATAGAATTCTGGCTGAATCAGGAGAATTCCTTCCTCCTTCATCACTGACATATATCCTGGTTGATGGATTTAAAAATAACGATCATAAAGCTTATTGTGGAAAGACTGGTCAAAGCATTCTCGAGCTTTTAAAGACCTTCGGCGTAAGGGTTATTACTCAGAAAGACGTAACTCCAGACTTCAATAATTCTGTCGAGAAGGATGAACTAAAGAATCTGATTTTTAACAAGTTAAAGTACATATCAGTACTGAAATCCGAGGATTCCTCAGCTTTTTCTGAAGAAAATACAAATAAAATGAGGAATAAGGTACAACAGGCTCATTTTTACAAATGTGATTCAATTGCCTTAAGTTATGGCGAAAAAAAGGACACCATCTCTAAATCAACATACTACAATGGAGATTGCTTCTACTATACAGGGAAAATAACTCCTACTCTGATAGAGCCTCTAATTACATATCTATGCTCTCTTCTGAAGATTAGTGCCAGTGAGAGCAGTAAGCTGATGGTTATTTTTCTGACAGATAATCATCAGTCAGTAAAAGATTATCTTGAAGACTTCGGCTATGATGTAAGTATGTTTAATTCAGCAGAGTTCCATGCTGCAGAGGCTTCTGAAGATGGTGACTTAATCAATGCTGAAGATAATAGTGATGATAATACAGCAGCAGGCGCTGATATTTTTTCCACGATAGGAAAAAGTGAAGACTCTGCTCTTTCTAAATCAGCAATGTGCGATGCACAAGTTGAAGCTCAAAGGTATCTGATGCAGAAAAAGCCCGAATGGGCTTTCCCTCAGAATTATGGATGCTACGATGAGAATGGTAAGCCTTATTACCACTCAACAGTTGAGGTAACAGATTCTGATGGAAATAATATCTCTATTGTACTGAAAAGCTATAAGAAAAAGGATGCGCCATTTAAGATTAATCCTACAGAATGGGAATACCTTTTTGAACGTTCAGCCTATCTGCTGATATACACAGGAAATGACATAATAAAAAAAACAAAAGAAGATTTAATAAAAAATCAATCTCGAATTTCTCTTTCATTTAGCACAGAAAATCTTGATACCGATGACTGTATAGAAAAATTCTGTTCAGCTTTACATTACTTTAAAGAATTACATTTTGACTTCGACAGTTTCAATATAAACCAGAATACAGAATCAATCAGGTCAATCTTTAATAGAAACAGTGGAATTCAAGGCGATAACACATTGATGGATATATGATGAAATATACAAGACAGGATTATATAGATTTTCTTGATAATGAACTGAAAACTCAGGAAAAGAACTACGAAACAACAGTGCAGACTAAAGCCTCTTTACTGAAGGACAGAGGCGAGGTTTTTGTCGGAATGTTCCAGACAGTAAATGCTGCAGGTTTTGCTGTATTCAAGATTCGAAACTCTGATAATATTCCCTCAAAAAAAACTTTTTGGACAGCAGTATACCTAATAGGTGAAATGGAAAAATTCAAAAACTGGGGAAATCTGTCGTGGAAAAGTCTGCGTGATAAATACCAGAGGGATTACTCAGATTGTCTATGTGCGTGGGTTAGTAAATCTGATGATCCATCTTTCTGTCTTGTTGGTATTAAGAACCTGACTGTTGATTTTCTTGAACTTCTGAAACCAGGCAAAACCATTATTGCATTTGGTCCAAAAGATCCGCCTCTGCAATATCTGCTCAATCTTATAGAGATTGTGAAGGATGAGAATAATCCAGAGTCGGGACATATACTGAATTTCTCTGAAAATAATCATCAGTGGGATCCCCAAAAAGTAGGTGCTCACACTGATCTTGTTTCGCTGATTCTTAACAGTTTGACAGGAGAAAAATGCGTTGTTGTACAAGGCCCTCCCGGCACAGGTAAAACAACCAGAATGGCTCAGCTTGCATCAAAACTGTTAAAAGAGAGTAAAAGTGTACTGGTTACTGCTTTGACTAATCAGGCTCTCATTGAACTTGCAAAGAAAAATGATTTACGTGAATTTATTGAAAATGGAAAGGTGTCAAAGACAAGCCTTACAGTAGATGAGTTACGTGAACTGCCTACTCTGCAGAGAATAAAGGATAACAAATGTAATGCCACCAATGGAAATCTGACTCTCGCAACATTTTATGTGGCAAGTGGCTGGGCACTCGATATTACTGATATCCCATTTGATTACATCATTATGGATGAAGCCAGTCAGGCTTTACTTCCAATGATAGCCGCGGCAATGAAATTAGGCCGCAAAGTAATCTTAATCGGAGATCAGAAACAGCTACCTCCAATTGTTTTGACAAACGAGGATTTAATTTTCAGATCAGACATAATAAAAGGCTTCCAGACTATCTGTAACTATTTTGTTTACAGTTCTTATATGCTAAGCGATACATATCTATTGACACAGCGTGGCGCCGAATGCACAGGTGTTTTTTATAACAACTTACTACACTCAGTATCCATTCACCAAAAAGTAATAACTGGTATTCCTGATTTAAATACGAAAGGAGGGCCTGTAATAAAAGAATTAGATATGGAAGTTGGAAAGAAGGCTCCTCAAAACGCAAATGAATACATTTATGAGGTGACCAGAAAGATCCTTATTGAGGATCCTAAAGCTGAAATTGCAGTGCTATCAAAATTTAAGGAGACAAAAAGAGCACTACAGAATTATTTCAATAGAAACTGGAATGGAAGCAGTTACCCAGATAATTTAAAGATTGAAACCATAGATAGTGTTCAGGGACTCACGGTACATTACTGCATTTTTCTCATTCCAAACGCTTCAATAACATATTCATTGGAACCTGAATTATTTAATGTGGCAACTTCAAGAGCTAAGTACAATACAATTATTGTGTTGCCATCAACTATATACAAGGACAGAATACCTAAAGAGGTGAATGATTATCTAATTATGGCGAAATAATCATACTTGTTATCGTTCCCATACGATTTGACGTTGCCGATGTAGTTGTCTTCGTAATAAATAAGAATGAATTTGTATAATTGGTCAAAAATAACAGTCTTCCAGAAAAAATGAAGCTTATAAAAGATGGACTAGATGAAGCATTACAAAATCGATTTGAAAGAAAACATTTGCAAATAAATAAATTTTATTGATTATGAAAATATATAAATACTTAGATGCTAATGGGTTAACTGAAACTTTAAAGAATAATACATTAAAATTTAGTCAACCTTGGGTATTTAATGATCCTTATGACACTCATATTCCTGCAAAATGTCAAAGGAACGAGACAGAAGTTTTCGATTTGATTGATGAATGTATATCCTCTTATTTGGATAACAATTGGAAGCCTCTTCCTAATAATAGATTTCAAAAAGATCTTCATGAATATCTATCACACAATAGTAAACGAATAGAATTACTAATGAAAGATAGAGTTCAATTTATAAATAATTTAATAAATAATACGAAAGACGGTAATGCTTTTGATTTCATTTTTGAGACCCCAAAACCGAGTGAAACTAACATAGTTTGTTGTTTTTCTCAGACTAAAGATAGTCTTCTAATGTGGAGTCATTATGCTGAAAAGCACAAGGGGGCTGTTTTAGAATTTGAGGTCAATGAATTATCAGCGGATGAGAAATATCATATGGAATATACAAATAAGATCCCTTGTATAGATTTAAATAAGATCCTATTTGAAAATGATTCTAGTGATATGTCTAAATACTTGTCAGCAAACTATTATTACAAAGCAAATTGTTGGCAATACGAACAAGAGATCCGCTTTTTGTACTATGTAAAAGATGACGGAGATAACAATCTTGTTAGTAGAAATGTATCCGAGGAATGCCTAAAGTCTGTAAGAGATTGTGGATATTGCTATGTTCCTTTTTCGATTAAGTCGTTAAAAAGTATATATCTAGGTGTTAAATATTCTAGTAATAAAGAAGATACAATGAATTTCTACAAAAAATACCCATTTGCTCAAATATATAAAGCAAGATTAAAGACAGACTGTTTTGGGTTAGATTTTGAGTTAACTAGAGACCGAATTAAATAAGATAAATTTGTTGAGAATTAAAAAGACATATTACGGGCAACAAGCCAAAGACAAATTAGATTTCTGTATCTCTCTTTGGCTCATTTGTGGCTCTTAATAAGATACCGGTAGTCAAATATTTGATTATTATGTCTCAAAGAGAGAGTAATTCTTCAATCTTTTCTACAATACGTTTCTGCTCAGCTAGAGGAGGAAGAGGAAATATTGAATAAGAAACTGTCTATGATTTTGTTTTCTTGTAATAGTTTTGAATTGTTTTTATCTTTTGCCATTCACTCTCACTATAAGTTCTGGATTGATATTGCTGGTTGTGAGATTTGTTTAATTGATTTAAATGTATTCCCTTTTCATTTAAAGCTCTTAAAGTTTTGCTAAATCTGAATGGTTCTTGTATTTTTTCTTTACGTTCCTTTAGGTCAACAACTAATTTATTATTAACTATCCCTGTAATAAAATCTTCTCTTCCTAATTCATATAAATATGTTGCATCTTTATAACCGGTCGGAATAAGGCAGTATATCTGTCTAAACTCATAAAGTTCGCTGTTTCCAAGATAGTCTAAACAAATAATGGAATTACGATTTATCCATTCCGGAGGAATTAATTCGTTGAGGTTCGTACATCTAAAACCAAAATTATCAAATTCGCCTCGAAAATGCTTTGATGTTAATAGATTTCGGTAACCAGGCTTGCCTAAATCAAGCACCCAAAGCATGTCTTTATAAAAGTTTTCTCTGGATTCTATTTCTTCTAATTCAATAGGCGAATGTTGGAATTCTATTACGAATCCTGATGTTGTTTTAACATCTGCTATATGAATTTCACCTGTTTCGTTATCTTTACATCTGATTTCCTGCCATTCCTTTGGAAATTTATTCTTCCAGTTATTATGCCATTTCGTTTCAGGAGATAACCACGTATCAGTACATTTGACTCCATTTTTATGAGCCCAGTGGTGAGCATTTACAAGTCCTAGTTTTGCGACAAGAGGCTTATTGCATACAGGACAAAAGGCTTCAACATCTCTTTGAGGTTCTACTCTAGTTCCATCTTTTGTTATTGCAAAACGTAATCTTATTGACATAGTGGACCTTGTATATAAATAAGATAAAAGAAAACCTGTTAAAAAAACAGGCTTTCTACAAAGTTATCCTTTATTCTTTATCTAAAGGATGAATTTCAAGTTTTGGTAAAGATTTAACAATCTTCATTGTTTCCAAACTTACTGTGATAACCCTTAGGAACAAAGATAAAGGATACCTTGGATTTCCTTGTTCTATTCCATACTGATTAAAATCATTAGTAATGCCAGATTTCTTATCCGTTGAAACGCAAGCTCTTTCTACAATCCAATCCAGAGCAGACTTCTTATTAACAACATATTCCAGAGCTTCAAGAGGTATATTTGAAATGGTTATATCATCGTTGTAAATAAGAATAGTTTTATCTTTTGATGCATTTCCTGTCTTGCCTGCAATCTTTCCCCATTTCATCTGGTTAACATAGTAATTACGAGTTTCTTCTCCCTTAATAGTTACATCAGAATATTCAGGTTGAGATTCATAATTTACGTGAAGCTCCGCCAGTTTTCTTCCTGCCTCTGTAAAAGATTTAAATTGTTCATGAGTCGCAACTCTTGGTATACGAGGTAATTCTTTTGCAAGGTTGTTTTCGTATTTTGCTCTATATTCTAGAGAATGAAGAATACCGTAAATATAGTAGAAGATATCATCTTTACTGATTTCTACGTTATTGTAAGCCAATCTAAAATGCTCAAGTGCGTTGTCGTTTATAGCATCTTTGATTTCAAACTTTCCATTTACTTCTACGTATATATATCGAGAGAAGCACTGACTATCGCCATTGAAGTGAAGATCACAAAATTTATCGGTCATAATGGCATTAAACTCTTCACTTGTACCTCCTCTTTGATTTATGGTTATTATTCGGTTTATAGTATCTTTTTTTGTTGGAAGCAAGTCAGACCATCTTCCAGGACGTTCTACAAAAAAAGGATTCTTTTCGTAATATAAATTCTGTTTATTGAATGGTCGATACATTCCTTCGATAATGTTATTTTCGTCGAAATTCTGTTTTATTAATTGGGAAAATTTCGACTTAGATCCAACTGTCCAAGCAATATCATTTGTTGTTGAGGAAATAACATTAGAGACTGCTTCTCCATTTTTAACTCTATCAACCGCAGTATTATATGATTTAATGGTTCTATCGAGATTTTTCTTTAAATCTGTTTTACTTGAGTTGTATACCCAAGCATCTCGATTTGTACTAATACCAACAGCATAATCCTTAAAAATAGCTGGGGTATGAGAATTAGCCTTATCAATAATTGATATATATTTCTCAAAAGAATCATCCTTCTGATTCAACCAATCTCCATGCTTATCTGGAATTATTTCTTCCCAAGTCATGTTGGCAATCGAACCAAAATCAGATACTTCTTTTAGTTTCTGTTCACGAGTCAGGTAATCATCAACAGAGTGGAAATAAATCTTTCCTTTTTCCTTTGAAGCAGGATTCTTTACCAAGAATACTATTGCTACAGGGGCACGACTTCCTTCTCCAAAGACATTATCTTTTTCTTTGCGTCTTTGTTCTCCAGAAGTTCTTGCGTTTCCCTTTAAATGGTAAATATAGATTGAGTTAAACTCTTCTACCATGCACTTTCGCATTCCATCAGCACTTGCTGAATCAAGCTAACCAGCATTTGTAATAAATGCAACTATTCCTGAATCCTTAATCCTATCCGAAGCCCAGCGGTATGCTCTAATGTACGAGTCAAACAACTTTCCTTTTAGAGTTGCATTTGAACGGTCAACATATGTTTCCTGTAATCTCCTATCTAATAAATCATAGTGTTCATTTGCATTATCATCGTTTTGAGACTCTTGTCCTACTGAATAAGGAGGGTTACCTATAATTACACGAATGTCAGCCTTATTCTCTTTATCTAGATTTTCATTATTAACAGACAATTCAGTTTTAAAAATATCGCTCTTATCATTACTTGCAAAAGTGTCAGTCCAAACCAAAATGTCATTTGGCTTATATTCGGCATTATCAATAATGTCATGATATGCAGTTTCCATATTCATGGCTGCAATGTAGTAAGCTAAAGGTACAATTTCATTTGCATGAATATCGTTTTCGTATTTATAGGTAAGGTCTTCTTTATTGATTAAACCACTCTGAAGAAGTCTTACGATAAAAGTTCCTGTTCCTGTAAAAGGATCAAGGATATGCAGCCCGTGTTCATTGATAGTCTTTCCGAATTCTTTTTGCAGTAAATCTGCAACAGAACGGTTCATGAAGTCCACGATTTCAACTGGCGTATAGACAATGCCAAGTTTATCCCTCATCTTAGGAAATGCTGTCTTGAAGAATTTATCAAATAAATCTTTGATTATTGTCTGTCTGGTATCAGCTTCCTTTGCGCTTGCCATTCTTCTTTTTACATCGCCATAGAAGCTTTCCAGCATTGCAACACATTTCTTCATGCCTGCTTTATCAAGTTTTTCGAGCATTCCGGTCATGGCTTTTGAAATTGGATTTTCCTCAGCAAAAGGATAATCATCAAAAATAGCTTCAAGAACCGGCTTAATAACCACATGCTGACCTAGCATTTCAATCACTGCATCCTGTGTTAATTCGCCATTTAATGTGGCTTTTAACTCCTTCATAAAGTTATCCAGAGCCTTCTGAGATGCAGGATCTTTTTCTACAATTTTCTGAATGTGTTTAATCTGAGTCTGGCAAATCTGGCCAACGTCTTCTGCCCAATCTTCCCACTCTCTGCGATTTCCAACTTTCTTTACAATACAGGACTTAATTGTTTCTTCGACAATCTCGTTTCGTCCGTATTCTTCAAACAACTCTGACTGATATGCCGTCTCTGCAGAATTATCTTTCTCCTTATCCTTTGTTTTCTTTGTCTTACCTTTTCCTTTGTTTGAAGATGTTCCACCAGCTCCAGTCTTATGTGAAAACTTCTGGTCTGAGATTGAAATAACTTCAATTCTGTCAGAGTTTATCTTTCCTGTTTCTCCATCAACAGCTCTGCCGAATGTAGGATCAATTGACTTCAAAGCGTTTAAAATCTGCCAAACTACATCAAAATCCTTGTTTTTATTTAGAACCAAATCAGGAGAAATATTTGTTGGAACAACAATCGGAAGAATTACGTAGCCTCTTTCTTTTCCTGGGGCAATACGCATAACACGACCAACTGTCTGAACAACATCAACAGCAGACTTACGTGGTGATAAGAAAATAACTGCATCAAGAGAAGGTACATCTACTCCTTCAGATAGGCATCTTACATTAAAAAGAATTTTACAGGTGTCAGTTTCAGGCTCCTCACGTAGCCAGGTTAAAAGAGAGTCTTTTTCTGTGGCATTCATTGAGCCATCAATATGTTTACTCTCAATCTTTAGTTTGTGTGATGAATCGTACTTTTCTTCATCCCATTTTCCTCCATATCTCTTTTTTAGGAAATCTTTCTCCTTTTCCTTGTATTTATCGATTACATCATTGAAGTATTTTGCAAACTGTTTGGATGCAGGTCTATCATATTTCTCACTAGGTGCAATAACCTGGGCAAAGCCAACAGCTCTTTTCATTTGCTGCAGATCATTACCCATTGCAGTTTCATGCTTGAGATCGATCTTTGTCAGAGCT
This sequence comes from uncultured Gammaproteobacteria bacterium, assembly GCA_900315395.1. Taxonomy (GTDB): domain Bacteria; phylum Pseudomonadota; class Gammaproteobacteria; order Enterobacterales; family Succinivibrionaceae; genus Succinivibrio. The sequence goes on along the minus strand of OMZC01000028.1, from coordinate 4,666 downwards.
CTCCAGGTACCAACAATCTTTGCCGCATTGTTAACACTTAAACCTCCCATTTCATTAGTGGATAGGAAGTCATAATCTTTTTCCAATAATGATTCATCAACGGTTAAGACAATAACCTTGTAGTCAACAAGGCATTTCAGATCTATAGCTCTTGTGAAAGAAACTGTAGCGAGTTCTCTTCCGTAAACAGCTTCGTCGTCCATTGAGTACAGGACAAGATCTCCTGATTCTGCCTGCTGTTTAGGTGTAGAACCATAGATCTTAGGAGTTGCTGTCATGTAAAGACGTTTTTTAGCCTTTATGAAGTTGTTATCGTGAACTTTTACAAAGTTACTTTCGTCATCATCCTGACTCCAGGACACACCTGCAGTACGATGAGCCTCATCACATATAACCAAATCAAATTCTGGAAGTAGAGTTTCCTGATTGGTGAACTGGGCCTGATGTAAAACCTCAATTGACTGATATGTTGAGAAGATTACAGTTAATTCATTTTGTTTTTGAAGCGCACCTTTTACCTGTTTTACCAGAGCACTTGCATTTGTTGTTGCAGGGTAAGCAAGCTGATCTACTGAAGTTAAATAGTCCTCATCTTCAGGATTTGCTTTTCCTGTTGTGTTATCAGAACAAACTGCATAGGCATTTATGTGAATTGAACACTGGCGTTTCCAGTCTGCTAATGTCTGAGATAAAAGAGAAAGGGATGGAACTAAAAATAGAACAAAACCACCTTCGCCGACGTAATTCTCAACAAGTTTCATACTGGTAAAAGTTTTTCCTGTACCGCAAGCCATAATCAGCTTGCCTCGGTCAGCATCCTTTAAGCCCAGAATAACTTTATCAATTGCTTCTTTTTGATATCCTCTTAGATTTCTTTTCTTCAGACTGGTTTCTTCGCCATTCATGTAGGCTTTCCAGTCTACAGTTGAAGATGCCAAATCATTATGAGTGATAACAGTTACAGGAACTCTTTTGTCCTTTAGATTATTAAGGACATTATCAGTCCAATTCTGATTAGTTGCGACAATAAAACGCTTTGTATAATAGTCTTTGTCAGATGCACTAACAAAAGAATCAATGTCAGCCTTTGATACAGTATGACCAATCTCGTACATCTTGCATTGAATTGCGGTGAACTGACCGTCATCAGCGTTTGTTGCTACCAAATCAATTCCAGTATCTTTTGCGTTCTGAACTAAATCGGAATGTTCTGTAGCCCACTCTTTATAGGTTTGAATCTTTGTGAATAAATCTTTATAAGCTTCATCTCTGCTTAACCAGCTTTTGGTTAAGGTCTCGAATTTTGTTCCGTAGTCTCGAGCTGTATTAGAGGAATCTCTGATTTTCTTGATGAGTAAATCAAAAGCATCTGCATTATTTAATTCAGGGGCAAGCGATTCGACTACTTCATTATCATCAGTGTTTACTTGTGAATTGTCTGTAGTTTCAGTGTTTGATTCATTTGATTCGTTTTTATTTTCTATCTTAATTTGCTTTTGGGCCTCTTCTGCTTCTTTTTCAGCTGCAGCCCTTTTTAATGCAACTTGTTCGGCTCTTTTTCTTTCTTGTTCTCTGTCAAACTCATCAAATACTTCAAACATTGAAACTCTCCTTGAGATGTTTTGTTATCACATATCGCTAATTTTATTGGATATCATTCCAAAATAAACTGTGTATACTCAAAAATGTAAATCTTATTTTTCTTTTTATGAATTTGGTTAATAAGTTATGAAAGAAAGTTTATCCTTTTGGAATACCGGATATACAGCTCCTAAATCTAAAGAACAGTGGAAAAAAGAAACAACTTCCGTTAAAGAAGACATCAGAATAACTTCCTTTCATTCTCAAGAAGATGCTCTTCATCTATTAAATTCGGGAAAAAATGTATTTCTTACCGGAGGCGCTGGTACCGGAAAGAGTTATGTTCTGAAGAAATTTGTTTCTAGCTGTTCTGGAAAAAATATTCTTGTAACTGCACCTACAGGTATTGCAGCAAACAATATCGAAGGATCTACTTTACATAGAACATTTAAACTTCCATTAGGTATTATTTCTAAACAAATCATTCACAGTGAAGAACAAGACAGGGAAGCCTACAGAAAAAAACTTTTAAAACATACCGATGTTCTTATTATTGATGAAATCAGTATGTGCAGAGCTGATTTATTCTCTTATATTGCAGATTTGATTCTTGAACAAGAGAATTATGGTCACAATATCCAGGTCGTTTTCTGTGGTGACTTTTTTCAGTTACCTCCAGTAATTGCTTCAAGCGAAAAAGAGACTTTTCAGGAACTGTTCCCTGACAATATAAATGGATGGTGTTTTTTTACAGAACAATGGAAAAAACTTAATCTTGTTACCTGTTCTTTAGAGAAGGTTTATCGCCAGGACAATCTAGATTTTGTAAATGCATTAAACCAGATTAGAAAAGGCGAATTAAAAGGGATTGATTTTATAAATAAAAATTACTGCAGGGAAGAAATTATATCTGCAGTTTCTCTTTGTGGAACTAATTCTTTAGCAACAGAAATCAATCTAAACAATCTAGAAAGAATTAATTCTGCAACTTACGAATATGACATTATAAAAGAGGGAAAAGTAAACGACTCAGATATAAGATGTGAACAGCTTCTCTCGTTAAAAGTAGGTGCAAGAGTCATTATTCTTATTAATGATCCAAGTGGTAGTCTATTTCAAAATGGAAGTTTTGGAACTGTTATGGATCTAGCACCAGATAAAATTAAAGTGTCATTAGATGATTCTAAGGTTATTGTGGATCTACCAAAAAATACTTGGTCAATATACGGATATGAGTTTGATGAAGTTTCAGGTCTAATAAAAAAGAATGTAATAGGAACATACAAACAAATCCCTGTACGTCTTGGTTGGGCTGTAACTGTTCATAAATCACAAGGATCCACTTACGAATCTGTTAATCTAAAATCAACAAGATTCTGGGATTACGGCCAGCTTTATGTTGCTTTATCTAGATGCAGAAGTATAGATAAGCTCTTTATTCCAACTCTTCTTTCTAAATTAAATATTAAAGTTTCTTCAGAGGTAATTGATTTTTTTTCCAAGCAATAATTATAGAAGTTATCTTTTTTATGGATTCTCATATCAGATTCATGAATGATTGAATCCTATACTTAAGTCAGAAATTTTGAATTCAAATCAATACACACAGTAGCCTGGAGCGAATTATATGGACTTTGTTCTTAAATTACTGCTGTTTGTTTTAATAGTATGTGTCTGCGATTATTCTTTCTTTAAGCTCTTTCTGAAAGAAGAAACAAGGGCTAAAGGTGATATCACTTTAAAGATGATCCTTCTGATGTTTATGATGCTCTTCATTATTCCTCTGATTGTTGGATTCTTCATTTTGAGATGATTTGTTTCGGGGGGCTTGGTTATGACGTTTATCACTGTAGTTCTGGTCCTGATTATTTCTGCAATAATTGATTATCCTCTAATAATGAAAGCCTCAGATATAGAAGATGAGACTCAGGATCCAACTAACATAAGAAAAGTGTTGCTGTATGCTGTAGCAGGATTTGTGGTGCCACCTATAGTTACAATCATTGTTTTTCAAATTCTGCTCTAATCCTAAAAAGAGACAAAATACAGAATTGAAATAATTCCTGTCAGAATCCGAAGAATTGGAAGAATCCAAATTATCGCAGACAACACCAATGCAAAGAATATAATCAATCGTGCCAGAATTTGTCTCCAGATAGGAATTCCATAACCAGGAGATATTTTCCAGAGCGAAACATCATCAGAGATTCTTTTTATATAAAACATGCTCAATATCTATAGTCATTTCTAGTATAGATAACGTTTTATTTAATAATCCAAATTTACCCCACGATCAGCCCAAAATATTTTTTGCTTTTGTTATTCTCGATTCTGGTCCATTTTTTATTAAATTGGAATTTTAATTATCCGTTTTGGGAGAATAAGAATGAATGCAAAAATCTTTGTTTCTATAATTTTTATTGTGTTATTTCTTGGATTAAATATCGACGGCCATTTAATTGGAAGGTCAATTCAATCCGGTTTTGAATTTCTACGTAATCTTGACTGAATAGAGTAGTTATCAAACACTATAAAGCTATAACTCTTTTTTAGGAGTTATGGCTTTATTTTTGCCTTCCGAAATCCATGTAAGATAAAGTTTAAATACAGATTCAAATAGAGTGTCATTCATAGAAACTAGAAATCTTCTGTTATCCTCTGTATCAACTTCATATACTGAATATAGCTTTGGAACTCATTATTATACAAACTTCAATTTGGCTATATAAGCAACATATGTTGTAGATAATGAATCATAACCAGTTGAAATAAACAAGGAAAAATTCTTTAAATCAAATAACGCAATTTGTAAGGTGTATTTATGCTACTGATTACAGAATTTCAGAAGAAAAGCTCGTTACAGCCAAGTGAGTAACAATAGCGGTTGAAAAAAATAGTTTTAAACAATCAGAAATGGTCTTCAAAAGCTAAATAACGTATAATATGCTATATATTTATAAAAGTCGAAAGACAAGGTTTTATTTCTACGCGGATTTTGTAAGTTTTTTATGACATAGCAATCCGCGAACTACAAAAGTCCGATTTCAAAAGTCGGACTTTTTGTTACATCTCTTTTTCAATCTCA
>OMZC01000035.1 GCA_900315395.1 uncultured Gammaproteobacteria bacterium | reverse complement strand
ATTGTCCGTACTTGTTTTTAAAGAACTTTTATAAAACTGCTTGAGTTTTATTTTTTGTGTTGTCGTTCGTGACAACGGAGACACATTTTAATGATTTTTAAACATATGTCAAACATTTTTTTAACTTTTTTTCGTCAAACTCTTTGTCGCCGTTACAGTTCGAACTTTTCAAGTGAGACAAAACCAAAGTCTTTTACCATTTTTTCGCGGTCTTCATAGTTTTTTAACACGCCTGTATAAAAAGCTCTATTTTGAATTTTATCTGTTTCAATATACTTTGCTTCTTTTACAACCGTCTTTACTCTACGACCAATGGCTTCTCCTGAGTCTACAAATCTAACCTCAGGCATTAACTCTTCTAAAACATCTTTTACAAAAGGATAATGAGTACAACCTAAGACGATAGTGTCAGGGCTCTCTTCTTTTTGCAAACTTGTAAAAGGTTTTACGATCTTTTCAATACCTGCTTTATCCACAACACCTGTAGACAGTCTGTCTTCAGCTATCTCTGCTAAATGAGCATCACCTACTTTGATAACTTTACAGTCGCTTGCAAAGTTCTTAATTAGATTATTGGTATATTCTCTTGATAAACAGCCAGGTGTAGCTAGTAATCCTACAATTTTATTTTTGGATAATTTAGCTGCTGGTTTTACAGCTGGTACTACTCCTACGATAGGGAGCTTAATATTCAGTCTTAATTCAGGTAGAGCAACAGTACTTGCTGTATTGCATGCAACTACAATTGCACTTAATTCAAAAATTTTGCTAGCTTTTTCTAAAAGAGCTTCAATTCTTTTAATTAAAAAATGATCCCCTTTATTTCCATAAGGAAAACATTCATTATCAAACAGATAATACGCTTCTACATCAGGGTTTAGAGCTTTAACTGCTTTATAAACAGACAAACCTCCAACTCCTGAATCAAAAAAAAGAACTCTTTTTGCTTTGACTTTAGGCTCTGACACTTTAAGATCTCAAGTAATGTTAAATAAGGGACCGAAAGATATGCTAAAAACTTTAATAGGAACAACCGATCCTCAAAATTATCCACAATATCTTAATGAAAAAATCGATAATGTGGTAAATCTATTTCAAAAAAATAATTTACAAATTCCTAAGCCTCAGGTTTTCGCTTCTCCTAGTGAATACTACAGAATGAGAACTGAGTTTTCGATTTATTTTACTAACGATTACACAGATTTTACTTTCTGCATGTTCGAACCTAAGACAAAACCTAAGAAGAGAATTGAATTATCTTCTTTCCCTGTAGGTTCAAAAGCCATTAACAAAGGAATGGAACTGCTAAAAAAATATTTAATGCAGTACCATGAGTTAAGTTTCAAGTTGTTCGAGACTGATTTCCTTTCAAATCAGAAAGGTGAACTTGTAATCGCTTTAAACTTCCATAAAAAGATCGATGAAGCTCAATTCAAAATCGAAGCTTCAAAATTAAAAGACGATTTTTCAAAAGAAGGTTTATCCGTTAATTTTATCGGAAGAGCTAAAAAACAATCAATTCTTGTTGATACTGATACCATCCTAGAAACTATCCATACAAGAGATAAAGATTTCTACCTCTATCAGGTTGAAGGCAATTTCTCACAACCAAATATCTATGCATGTCAGAACATGGTTCAGTTTGCTCGTGACTGCTGTACTAACTGCTCTGATGTAGATTTAATCGAGCTTTATTGTGGCAGCGGTACTTTTACTGTATGTTTAGCAGATCTTTTCAGAAAAGTTATGTCTACAGAAGTTTCAAGAGTACCTACAGCTACAGCCTTGAAGAATATTGAAAAAAACAATATTACCAATACCAAGATCGCTAGATTAAGTGCAGTAGAAGTAGCACAAGCTCTAGAAGGTGTTCGTGAATTTAATCGTCTGCGCTTTGCTAACATTGATATTAAAGAGTACAACTTCAATACTCTTTTAATTGATCCTCCAAGATCTGGTCTTGAGTACAAAGAAGCTTTAGACTTCACCGCAAGGTTTGACAGAGTAATCTACATCTCTTGTGGTCCTGAGTCATTAGTAAAAGATCTTACCTATTTAACTAAGACTCATAAGATCACTAAATTAGCTTTCTTTGATCAGTTCCCTTATACAAATCATCTAGAAACAGGTGTGCTCTTAGAGAAGATCTAAGGCTAATGGTAAGAACCTTACCTTGAGTAAGGTTGAAATAAGGTCAAATCAGCTTTTGATTAGACTTTATTTCATCTGAAAGGATCCAAATAGAAAAGGTGCCGATGGCACCTTTTCATCTTTAAGATATCGAACGTTACAGGATATCTAAATTACTTGTAGCAATCTGGTAGAGGGATCTGAGCTACACCAGAATCAACAGCAGCTTTAGCTACTGCAGCTGATAATTTCTCTTTTAATCTTGCATCCATTGGTTTTGGAATTAAGTAATCTCTACCGTACTCTAAGTGGTCAACCTGTGCAGCCTTAACAACCTCAGCAGGTACAGGCTCTTTTGCTAGATCACGTAAAGCGTTCATTGCAGCTTTCATCATTTCTGTATTGATGCAGGTAGCTCTTACATCTAGTGCACCACGGAATAGATATGGGAAGCATAGTACGTTGTTGATCTGGTTTGGATAGTCTGAACGACCAGTACCCATGATGATATCAGGACGTAACTTAGTTACTACCTCAGGATCAACCTCAGGATCTGGGTTTGAACAAGCAAAGATTACAGCGTTCTTTGCCATGTGAATAACTTCCTGATCATCAATTAAGCCTGGACCTGATACACCTAAAAGTACATCAGCATTTTCCATTGCCTCTTTTAAGGTCTTAGGACCTGCATCATTGATGAATCTTGGTTTTTCACCGTTGTTGTACTGAGGACGATCTGATCTGATAACACCGTGACGGTCTACCATGAAGAAGTTCTCTTTCTTTGCGCCGCACTTGATTAAGAAATCAGAGCATGCAATACCAGCAGCACCTGCACCTACGCATACTACCTTACAATCCTCAATCTTTTTGCCCTGTAACTCAACAGCATTTAAGATACCTGCTGTAGTTACAATTGCTGTACCGTGCTGATCGTCGTGGAAAATAGGTACCTTACAACGCTTAATTAACTCGCGCTCAATCTCAAAGCACTCTGGAGCCTTAATATCTTCTAGGTTAACGCCACCGAAGGTGTTAGCGATACATTCGACAGTTGTAATAAAGTCTTCAACACTCTTATTATCAACTTCGATATCAATAGCGTTAATGCCAGCAAAGCGCTTGAATAATAAGGCTTTACCTTCCATTACAGGCTTAGATGCTAAAGGTCCTAAATTACCTAAACCTAAAATTGCAGTACCGTTAGAGATAATAGCAACTGAGTTGCCCTTACCTGTATAGCGATATGCGTTATCAGGATCTTTTGCAATTTCACGTACTGGCTCTGCTACACCAGGGCTGTATGCAAGAGTCAAATCGTCAGCTGTTTCTGCAGGCTTGGTGATCTCAATTCTGATCTTTCCAGGAACTGGTTTCTCGTGATAAGCCAAAGCCCTTTCGTGTAATAATTTAGCATCGTGTGACACAGTAACACCTCGTTGTTTCGTACCTAAAATTAGCTATTTATATTTTCTTTATTCTTAAGAATAGTTGATAGCTTCCCTGACAGATAATATTCCTAGGTTAAAATTCTGAAAAAAACTCAAAATTGTGATGTAGAAAACTATTTTTCGTGTCATTTCAAATAGTAGTCTAACATTTCAGAATTTGAATTTCTGTACAAAAGTTGATAAAAAGTTACAAATTGAGAAATTTATCAAAAAGAACTTTTGATAATTTGGAGGTAGAAAGTTTGAAAAAAGAAGTGGATAAAATAATGAATGATTTTTAGTGAAATTAGGCTCATAAAAAAAGCAGATCATATGATCTGCCTTTTTTGCGACTAAAGCTAGAAGATTAGTGCTTAACAGCGAAAGCTGAAATACCACCGAAACGCTTCTTGAATGCCTCAACACGTCCACCAGTATCAACAATCTTCTGTTTACCGGTGAAGAATGGATGGCACTTAGAGCAAACATCTAAGCTTAAATCGTGACCTGCAGTAGTACGGATCTTGAATGTGTTACCGCATGAGCAACGTACATTAACTTCCTTGTACTCTGGATGAATATTCTCTTTCATTTGAACCTCAATTGCGTGTCGCGCTTTCAGCCACATTTTGCGCCGAATACCACACGCCTAAATAGAAACGGTGGCTTATAATAGTTGATTAATTCTAATTATGCAACACAAAAAACCATTAATTTTTGTTTAAAAAGCCCTTTTTTACGTTCGTTCCTCTATAATGCCTGTCATGAATAACTCCGAGACTACAAATACCTGCACTATTATCAATGTGGCGGTTAATCGACCGCTGTTTAGAGATTTTGCCTATAAGGTAAATTGCCTTATTGGTGATGAGTGTATTGGATCAAGAGTTCTCATCAACTTTGCAGGTTTATCTCAGGTTGGAGTTATCACTAAGATTAACCCTACCATCGATTTTGATAAAGCCAAATTAAAAGAAGCAAAACTCTTAGATAAACAAGGCATCATTCCTAAAGATGTTATTGATGTACTTAAATTTGGCAGTGGTTACTATCAATATCCCTTAGGACAGTGTTTTAACGTTGCACTGCCTAAACTTTTAAGAGATGGTGCTCCTTTTTCATATGAGCAAATTCCTGCCTTAAAACTTGAAGACAATCTTGATGAGAAAAAAGTTGAAAAACTAAAGTCTCAAGAACAAATTGAGATCATCAAAGTTTTAAGGCAGGGATCAGCTAGAAGAAAAGAACTACGTGAAAGAGGTTTTTCTAGCACCCAAGAAAATGCCCTAATCAAAAAAGGTCTGATAAAGTTATTTAATGAAAGCATAGAAACTAAAAAGTTCTATGAAAATACCAATGAGATCTTAAAAGAGACACCTCCTGAGCCAAATTTAGAACAGAAAAACGCTATCTATACAATTTCAAATTGTCATGAATTTAATACCTTTTTGTTAAACGGAATTACAGGTTCAGGTAAGACTGAGGTTTACCTACGAGTTATTGAGAATGTCTTAAAAGAAGGTAAGGCGGTTTTAATCTTAGTACCAGAAATTGCCCTGACTCCACAAACCTTTGACAGATTCTACAGACGCTTTAATGTTCCTGTATCATCTATGCATTCAGCTTTATCTGACAGAGAAAGGCTTGATGCCTATATAGATATGGCAACCTCTAAGTCAGGTATTCTAATTGGTACAAGAACAGCTTTATTTACACCAATTCCTAACCTAGGTCTTATCGTCATCGATGAGGAGCATGACAGCTCTTTTAAGCAAAACGACTCTTTTAGATATCACGCTAGAAACTTAGCAATCATGAGAGCCAAACTTAACAACTGCCCTATTGTGTTAGGCTCTGCAACTCCTAGTTTAGAGACTATTTATAACGTTCAAAAAGGAGTTTATCAAAGAATAGATCTTACCATCAGAGCAGGTGGCGCTTCTGTTCCTAAATTTGAGCTTATAGATTTAAGAAATGAACCTTTAACTGATGGACTTAAAACCGGTATTTGTCAGACATTAGAAGATGAAATCGGTGAAGAAACAGCTAAAGGAAATCAGGTCTTACTCTTTTTAAACAGACGTGGTTATGCTCATCACTTAGTTTGTCATCAGTGCGGACATGTTTTTGTTTGTCCAAATTGCGATAACTTACTTACAGTGCATAAAAAAGCTAACCGACTGCAATGCCATGTCTGTGAAAACTTTTATGATATTCCTAAGACCTGTTATGTTTGTGGCAATGACGAATTAGTAGAACAGGGGTTTGGAACTGAGCAAGTAAGTGAATTTTTAGAACACCGTTATCCTGATATTGGTGTTGAAAGAATCGACAGAGATTCTGTTACTACTAAAAAACAGCTTGAAACTAAATTAAACAGAATAAGATTGGGTACCTCCAAAATTATGCTTGGCACTCAAATGCTAGCTAAAGGACATGATTTTCCAGATGTAACCTTAGTTGGCATCTTAGATGTAGATTCTTCATTATTTTCTGATGATTTTAGATCTTTAGAAAATACCGCTCAGCTACTCACTCAGGTATCAGGACGCTCTGGTAGAGGTAAAAAGCAAGGTAAAGTGGTTATCCAAACCCACCATCCTGACAACTTGCTTATAAACCAGCTAATTGATCCTAACTGTAACTATATGACCATAGCAGAAGGTCTTTTAGAAACTAGAAAATCAATGATGCTGCCTCCTTATTCAAGTCAGGCTTTTATTCTTTGCAATAGCCAAAATCGAACTAAAGCCTTTAACTTTTTATCAGATGTATACAGAAAACTTAATAATCTCAAAGATGATTATCCAAATTTAGCACTTACTCACGTTCTGTCTGATAAAATGGAGAAAGTTCAAAACAGATACCATTTTCATATATTAGTAACTAGCATCAATAGAAAAACTCTTAATTTATTTCTAACGAATGTTAGAAAACTCGTATCAGAAGAGTCACTTCCAAATGACGTACGTTTTGCTATCGAAGTCGATCCGATAACGATGTATTAAATTATGTATAAAATGGCTTTTGTGTTATTCTTTGACATCAAATTCATCTATAACTGAAAAATTACATACCCTAGGTGTGGTTATGAAACAACTTATTGAAAATCTTATTAAAAACAGTATTTCTTCTCTTGATAAAGACGGAAGCGTAAATCCAAGTTTAATTGCCAACATTCGTGTAGATCGAACCAAAGACAGAGCTCACGGTGATTTTGCTACTAATATTGCAATGATTTTGGCAAAACCATTAAAGAAGAATCCACGTCAAATCGCTGAAGATATCATTGCTGCTCTGCCAAAAGATGATCATATAAGCAAGGTTGAAATTGCAGGTCCTGGTTTCATTAACTTCTTTGTAAACAAAGATGCTATTTCTAAAGCACTTAAAGATATGAGTGCAGATCCAAGATTAGGCATTCCTAAGGTAAAGACTCCGAAGACCATCGTGGTTGATTACTCAGCTCCTAACGTAGCTAAAGAAATGGCAGTTCACCACATCAGATCAACTGTTATCGGTGATGCTGTAGTAAGAGTTTTAGAGTTCTTAGGTAACAATGTAATCAGAGCAAACCATATCGGTGACTGGGGTACTCAGTTTGGTATGCTTATCGCTTACCTTGAGAAAAAAGAGAATGAATCTGGTCAAGGTATGGATTTGAGCGACTTTGAAGCTTTCTATCGTGAAGCTAAAGAGTGTTATGACACCGATGAAGAGTTTGCTGTTAAAGCTCGTCACTATGTAGTTCTATTACAGGGTGGTGATGAATACTGCCGTAAGATGTGGAAGAAGTTAGTTAATATGACTATGGTTCAGAACCAGAAGTTATATGACAGACTTGATGTTACTTTATCAGACAAAGACATCATGGGCGAAAGCTTATACAACGACATGTTACCTGAGGTTGTAGATGATCTGATGAAGCGTGGTATCGCTGTTGAAGATCAGGGTGCTGTTGTTGTTTACCTGCCACAGTTTAAGAACAAAGAAGGTAAGCCATTGGGCAACATCATTAGAAAGAATGATGGTGGCTACTTATACACCACAACCGATATTGCATGTGCCAAATATCGTGCTCAAACCTTAAAGGCTGACAGAATTCTTTACTTTACAGATTCAAGACAGCAACAGCATTTAGAGACTGTTTGGGCTATCTGTAAGAAAGCTGGCTACGTAGGTGACAATGTATCTATGGAGCACTGCCCATTCGGTATGATGTTAGGTAAAGACGGTAAGCCATTTAAGACAAGATCAGGCGGTACAGTAAAACTGCGTGATGTTTTAGATGAGGCTGAGGCACGTGTAACTAACCTTCTAAAAGAACGTAATTCAACTCTATCAGAGGATGAGAAAAAACAGGTTATCCACAACATCGCAATCGGTGCTGTTAAGTATGCTGATCTGTGCAAGAACAGAACTACTGACTATGTATTCGATTGGGATCAGATGTTATCTTTTGAAGGTAATACCGCTCCTTACTTACAGTATGCATACAGCAGAATTAGAGCTATCTTTAGAAAGGCAAAAGATCCTTCACTAGGCGATATTAAGATCACTTGCGATGCTGAAGAAGATTTAGCAAACAAGCTATTAGCTTTTGCTGAAGCTGTTCAGAGTGTTGGTGACAAGACTTTACCTAACTTACTGTGTAACTACATTTTTGAGTTATCAAATCTGTTCATGCATTTCTATGAAGCATGTCCAATCCTTAAGGATGACGTTCCTGAGGATGTAAGAAAGAGCCGTTTAGCACTTTGCGATTTAACCGCTAAAGTTTTAAAACAGGGTCTTTCTCTGTTAGGCATTAATGTAATGGAGCAGATGTAGCAATTATGGATGGCAAAAAGCCAAATAACGGCGTTGTAAATAAGCTAGGAACATTTGTTACTTTATTAAATCAATTTGTTTCTAACCTGACAAAAAATAAGTTAAAAGGTAAAAATCTCTTAACTTTGATTATTGCTGTATTGGCTTTTGTCATTGTTGTATCTGTAATTGCAGTTAAATGCTCATCTTCAAATGAAGCTTCTCAAAAAGAGACTGATAATAGCAGCATCGTTTTAGATGACAATACTAATACAGATGAAAACTCCAATTTGAATAACACTGAGGATAGTCAGGCACTATCTATCAATTCTGACAAACCACAGACTGACAAACCACAGACTGATAAAGCTCAGAACGAAAGTTCTGATGATAGTGTTGCTCCTGACAATGAAGTTCCTTTTGAGAGTGATAACAATTCACAAACTCAAACAGAGTCTCAGACAGGTGTTACTTCAAATGCTGGCTCATATGTAATGTACTGTGGCAAGTTTTCATCAAGTAATGCTGCTGAAGAGAAAAAGGCTAATATTGCTATCTCCACAGGCTTGAGCTCAAAGATTATTTCTAAAGGCTCTTTTTATTCAGTTCTTTTAGGACCATTTAATACCAGAGAAGAAGCTGTAAAAACCTTTAATAAACTCGACTCGTTAAAACTAATTGACGAGTGCGATCTTGAAGAACAAAACTAGGAATTTAACGTATGACAACCATTGTATCTGTTAGAAGAAATGGCGTTGTTGCTTTAGGCGGTGATGGTCAAGTTACCATGGGTCAGAGCACTATCCTTAAAGGAAACGCTATCAAAGTACGTAAAATTTTTCATAACAAAGTAATTGCAGGATTTGCCGGTTCTACAGCAGATGCTTTTACCCTTTTAGATCTTTTTGAAAAGAAGTTAGAAGAACACCAAGGTGTTCTAGAAAGAGCAAGTATCTCACTTGCAAAGCTATGGCGTTCTGACAGAGCTTTACGAAAACTAGAAGCAATCTTAATTGTTGCAGATAAGAGTGACTCTTTAATGATCACAGGTACCGGTGACGTAGTCAGAATGGATGATGACATTCTTGCTACCGGCTCAGGCGGTAATTATGCATTAGCTGCTGCAAGAGCCTTAGTTCAAAACACCGATCTATCAGCTGTGGATATTGTGAAAAAATCATTAGATATTGCATGTAACATCTGCGTATTTACTGATTCATTCCACACTATTGAAACCATCGATTCTAACCAAAACAGTTAAAATAGCAGAGAGAGAATATGTCTGAATTGACACCTCGCGAGATTGTTAGCGAATTAGATAAATACATCATCGGCCAGAAAGAGGCTAAAAAAGCTGTTGCTATCGCTTTAAGAAACAGATGGCGCAGAATGCAGATTTCAAAAGATTTAAGAGCAGAAATCGTGCCTAAGAACATCTTAATGATTGGTCCTACTGGTGTAGGTAAAACCGAAATTGCAAGAAGATTAGCAAAACTTGCTAATGCTCCTTTTGTAAAAGTAGAAGCAACTAAGTACACCGAAGTAGGTTATGTAGGTAAAGATGTTGAATCAATCATCAGAGAACTTGCTGAAGTTTCTATGAAGATGGTTAAAGAAGAAGCCTTTAAGCATAACAAGACCAAAGCAGAAGATGCTGCTGAAGAGAGAATTCTTGATGTGCTCTTACCTGCACCTAGTGCTACAGAAGAAGAAAAACAGCATTCATCAGCAAGACAGATGTTCAGAAAGAAATTAAGAGAACATGAGCTTGATGATAAAGAAATTGAAATTGAGATTGTAGACAGAAGCCCTACCGTTAATGTGATTGGTGGTGCTCCTGGTATGGATGATCTAAATGATCAGTTACAGTCAATTTTTGATTCAATGAGTTCAAATAAGAAATCAGCTAAAAAGATGAAGATCAAAGAAGCTTTCAAGATCTTAACTGAAGAAGAAGCTTCAAAGTTAACTCAAAATGACGATCTAAAATCAAAAGCTATTGAACTTGCTGAAAACAACGGTATCGTCTTCATCGATGAGATCGACAAGATCTGTCAGGAAAGCCAAGATAGAGGCGCTGTATCTAGACAGGGCGTTCAAAGAGATCTGTTACCTCTAATCGAAGGTTCTTCTGTAAATACTAAATACGGCATGTTAAAGACAGATCATGTCTTATTTATTGCTTCAGGTGCTTTCCAGATGTCAAAACCATCTGACCTAATTCCTGAGTTACAAGGTAGACTTCCAATTAGAGTTGAGTTAAAAGCATTAACTGCTTCTGACTTTGAGAGAATTCTAAAAGAACCTCATAACAGCTTAACAAAGCAGTATGAGATGCTGATGAAGACCGAAAATGTTACTGTTAAATTTGAAGACAGCGCAATTTCAAAGATTGCTGAAGATGCTTTCAAAGTTAATGAAAAGACAGAGAACATCGGTGCTAGAAGATTACATACTCTAATGGAAAAGATCTTAGAAGAGATTTCATTTACAGCTCCAGATAAAGCAGGTACTACTGTAGTTATCGATGATAAGTATGTAGATGAACACTTAGAAGATCTTGTACAGAACGAAGATATCAGTAGGTACATTCTCTAGTGTCAAACAACAATTTTTCACCAAAAGAACAATTACTCCTGCAGCAACTGCAGGAGTTGTCATCTCTTTGCGAAAGAACATCTCAAAAGATGATCTTATTAGAACAAACTTTGTCTGCTAAAGATAAAGAACTGAATTCTTTGAGAAGAGATATGGTGAAGCTCCAAGAAGAAAACCAACATCATAAGGAAGTTTTGCAAACTTGGAGACAACGTCTTGAATCTATACTAAGTCAGCTTAATGACTTAGATTAAGTCTTAAGCTAACTTCTTTGCAGGGGCTAATCTGATAATTGCAAACAGGAAAGCTCCTGTAACAATTCCAACTGTTAGCGCAATTAGATATCCTGATAAATGCTCAGCTAAAGGTATTACAAAGATACCACCGTGAGGAGCATAGTTTGCACATCTAAAATACATTGAAATTCCACCTGCTACAGCAGAACTTACAATACAAGCAAACTTCATCTTCATTGGATTGTAGGCTAAATATGGGATCACACCTTCTGTGATGAATACTAAGCCCTTGCCTAAAGCCATCATAGAGCTCTTGCGCTCTTTTTCTGAATATACTTGAGGGATCAGTATTGAAGAGACACCTGCTGCAAGTGGAGGCACCATGCCACCGGCCATAATTGCAGCCATAATTAAAGTACCAGGTCCACTTTCTGGCAAGCAGTCAGCTAGAAGTAAAACACCAATTGCATAAGCAGTCTTGTTCAATGGTCCGCCCATATCAGCAGACATCATTCCAGCTAACACAGCACCAATTAAAACTAACATTGGTGTTGAAGCTTCTAAAATAAATGACTGTATGTACTCATTTAAGATTTGAGACGGAATATTAGTAAAGAACAGCGCTATACAGGAAGTACCTAAAGCACCGATTAAAGGGTACAGAATTAAAGCTACGATAGCATCATGCCCTTTAAAGAACCTCGTACAGAACGTGGTGGCAATTAAGGCTACAGCTCCACCTATAAAGCCATTTACCACAGCACCGATGACACCAGATGAGCCAAGATCTGCCATGACACCGCCGGTAAAACCAGCTACAAGAGCAGTTCTGCCACGAATTGAGAAAGCAATAAATGCACTTAAGATTGGGAACAATAAAGTACCAATACTGTAACCAATTCTATCTAAGAAGAAACCTAATTGAGTACCCTGGATAAACTCTAATCTTGCAAGAGCAGATAAGATACCAGCTGTAGCTGCAATAGGCATGATATAGGTCATGCCACTCATTAAGTGACGATACAACCTCATAAAAATTGAGGTTGAGTTATTTAAAACACCTGTCTGATAGAGTGGGCACTTTGGATCAAGAGCTTTTTCAATTAACTCTTGAGGTTTTCTGATACCATCTACTACACCAACACGAATTAATGGCTTACCGATAAAACGGTCCATTTCCACAATTCTGTCAGCTGCAACAATAACTGCTTTTGCTTTAGCAATATCCTCAGGAAGCAGTCGGTTTCTATTACCCGCAGCTCCATCAGTTTCAATCTTAATGCTAAGACCTAATTCTTTAGCTTTATTCTCTAAAGCTTCAGCTGCCATATAGGTATGTGAAAGACCAGCAGGACATGCTGTTACAGCGACGATATCATAAGCATCAGAGTCTTTTTCGCCTGCTTTTACTTCTGCCTGATGTTGTTCTTTTGACTTATTGCGCTCAACTTCTTTTTGAATTTCTTTCTTTTCAGCATCGTTGATGATATTTAAAAATTCATCCACACTCTTACATTCAGCCAAATTCTTTCTAAAGTCTTCTGAAACTAAAAGAGTAGATAGACGAGCTAGAACATCTAAATGGGCATCTGAAGCCTGATGAGGAGAGGCAATTAAAAAGAAAAGATTGGTAGTTTTACCGTCAAGGCTATCAAAATCAACGCCTGCTGGTACAACCATAGCTGCTAAACCTGGCTTTTTAACACCAGCACTTTTAGCATGAGGAATAGCAACACCTTCGCCTAAGCCAGTTGAGACTTTTGATTCTCTGTCAAAAACAGCAGCTCTAAATCTGTCAGGATCACTTAAGCAGTCAGTATTAGACATCAAATCAACCAAATAGTTGATAGCCTGTTCCTTTGTCTTTACATTGACATTAAGTCTGATTGCCCTAGGATCTAAAAGATCACAAATATGCATATATGTTCCTTGTGTAGCTCATATCTTTGTATTGCATGGTGCTACTGTTTGCTCTGACTTATGTTTTCTTAGTTTTATTCTAGCTATATATTAGCAGTAAATGGCTTTTATATGCCGATTTTAATCTATTTGTACTAAATTTGTTTTACGTTAATTGCAGGACACTGATCTTGAGCTTCATCAGCCTTACAACCTGACAACATCTGATCCATATCAAGAGAAGGCATATCCATCTGAGGTCTACCCACCACTCTAGCAGGAACACCTACGACAGTTGTGTGAGCAGGGACATCACGCAATACCACAGAACCTGCCCCTACAATTGCACCTTCACCAATATGGATATTACCTAAAACCTTAGCTCCAGCACCAATCATGACACCTTTGCCAACTTTAGGGTGACGGTCTCCTTGTTCTTTACCGGTACCGCCTAAAGTTACATCATGCAACATAGATACGGTATCAGCAATAACAGCAGTTTCACCTATCACAATATTGGTTGCATGATCTAGCATTAAGCCTTTACCAATTCTTGCAGCAGGATGGATATCAACAGAAAAAACATCTGAAATTCTGCTTTGAATATAGCAAGCTAAATCACATCTGCCTTTGCCCCATAACCAGTGAGAAATTCTCCATGACTCCAGTACATGAGGACCTTTTAAGAAGAGCAAAATTCTTACCACTGATTTAGATGCAGGGTCACGATTTGCTACCGCCATAACATCTGCTACAGCAAAGGAAAGCAATGAAGGATCGTCAGCATAAGCCTGCATACAAACCTGAAAGAGCTGTTGTCTATCAACTTCTCTTGTGGCAAGTTTAGAGCTGATAATTCTTGCTAAACACTGATCTAAGCTAGAACAGGTAATAACCTGCTTGTTCATAATATCTTCAAGAACAGGCTCTTTTTTTACGATTGCTTTAGCTTCAGCTACAAGATCATTCCAAAACTCTTGTACTTCTGAATCAGTGTTAGACATTTCTTTTCCTAGTCGTGGTAAGAGTTACTTATTGTAAATATAGGTCATGAGCTACAATCTCTGTGACCTATAAAAATGCAATACAAAATTTCACTAAATTATACAGTTTTTGCAGAGCTTTGACATTAGACAGTTTTACTGCTTTAACTGCTCAGTTTTAACCACAACTTCGCCATCAGCTAAGGTATGTTCACTATCCTCAAACTGAACATTGTCATAGGTAGATTTTTCATCTGGTTCCATATGCAGAATAATTTCAGCATCAGGGAAATCTTTTCTGATGTTGTGTTCAACTTTATCAGCAATGTCATGTGCCTTTTCAAGAGATAAAGAGCCATCCATAACTAAGTGTCCCTGGATATAAACCATAGGACCTGCGCTATGAGCTTTTAAGTCATGGAATGACTTAACTCCCTTTTCTTGAGCTACACATTTGATGATCTTAGTTAGAGATTTAACATCGAGTGTTTTATCTAACAGAGTCTGAATAGCACCCATTCCAATTGAATAAGCGCCTTTAAAAATAAATAAACCGATTAAGGCTGCAAATAAACCATCAGCCCATTTATAACCGTAATAACTTAAGAACAGGGCTAGGATAACACCTGAGTTTAAAGTTACATCTGATAAATAGTGCAGTCTATCAGCGCAGATAGCTTCACTTTTAGTTCTTTTATAAACATAAGTTTGGAAAGCGACCAAGAAGATTGTAATCACGATACTAATTACTGAAACCATGATGGCTAAGTTTAGATGGTGAACTTCTTGAGGATTAATAAATCTTTCAACACCATGAACTACTAGCAGTACAGCTGAACCTCCAATGAAAGCTGATTGCGCAAGTGATGCTAATGATTGTGACTTATGGTGACCAAAACGGTGTTCCTTATCTGGAGGAGTTAAAGAA
Source organism: uncultured Gammaproteobacteria bacterium (assembly GCA_900315395.1). Taxonomy (GTDB): domain Bacteria; phylum Pseudomonadota; class Gammaproteobacteria; order Enterobacterales; family Succinivibrionaceae; genus Succinivibrio. Next base: position 7,305 of record OMZC01000035.1, on the reverse strand, counting down.
AACCTTAAAGCTAACAGGTTTACCAAAGAGGCTAGTAAATCGAACATGGAATCAGTTAAAGACGCAAAGATTACAGTTGAAGAACTTACCAACCAAACAGCAAGCTTAATTAAAATAAATAAAATTGAGGTACAAACTGAAGCAACACCAGCTAGAATTACCAGTTTCTTATACCTTTTTAAATTGTCTTCTTGTTCTTGCATCTTTTATCTCCTAAATCACACCTCAATTCTAGCAAAAATTAAGCTTACAAAATTAGCAAAATCAGACGATTAAGACAGCAAATCTAAAAAAATATTATTGTTTTATATTATGGTTAAACTAAACTATTAATGTACTGTTGAGAATGTACTGTTAAGAATGTACAGTGAATGTAAAAATGTACTAAAAAAAATCGATTACTGTATAAAGTAAAGTACAGTTTAGAATGTATAAAAAATAAGCAAAGCTCTATAAAAGCAGTTTAAAAACAAGCTTTGAAATTGTGGTATTAAGAAAAATCACCTTTTCTGGAAGATAACTATGTTACTAAATAAGATCCTGCGTTATTTTTTCTACTGGCCATTTAGAATTACCACTAGATGCGACACTATTCCTTATGAGCCACTAAAACAGTTAAACATTGATAAAAACAAAATCATTGTTTATGTAACTGTATCCTCTTCTTTGGGCAATTTGATGTGTATTGAAAGAGCTGCCAAAAGAATGGGATTGCCTTCTCCATTTAGTGATATCAAGATTTTTGGTACCACCATACCTCGTATTTGCTATTTAAGATCACCAGGTTTATTCACCGCAAAAGGTACTAAATACTATGACTTAAATGAAACCTTTGAAAAGTGGTACAACTGCTATAAAACCACCGGTAGAGAAGTGCAGGTTCTTCCTATTAGTGTTTTATGGTCAAGAAACCCTGGTTATGACAAATTAGCTTTAAACGGTTTTAATGCGGCAACACCTTCTATCAGAAAATTCTTTAATATGATTTTTGCTGGTAGAGATAACTGCACTATTTTCTGTGGCTCTTTTAATATCAGTGAAGCTAAAGAGCGCTTTGATGGTTCTAATTTCTCTAAAGATCTGAATAGAACCTTCAGACTTATCTTTATGAAAAAAGCGCGCTCTATCATCGGTAAACCACTGCCAAACAGAAAGATGGTTATCGAGGACATCTTAAGTAAGCCTGCTGTTCAAGACGCTATCAATGTTGCTTGCAAAGAGAATGGAAAATCATTTGATGAGAACCTCCTTCGCGCAAGAAATATTCTTGAGGTGATGGTAGCTGATACTAGATACCCTCTTATCAGATTCTTAAATGGCATTATCTCTAATATTTGGAAGAGAATTTATCAAGGTCAGACTGTTATCGGTGCTGATACTGTAAGACAGTTGGTTCAAACTGGACATGAAATCATTTATATTCCATGTCACCGTTCTCACATGGACTATATTCTGTTAACTTTCGTGCTCTTCCACGAGGGCTTACCACTACCACAGATTGCCTCAGGTGATAACTTAAACTTCTTCCCTGTAGGTCCTCTAATCAGACGCTGTGGTTCTTACTTCATCAGACGTAAGATGAAAGGTGATGAGTTCTATATCACTATCTTTAGAGAATATCTAAATCTGTTATTTGAACACGGATTTGCTACAGAATTCTTCATTGAAGGTGGTCGTTCTAGAACTGGTAGAACTCTACCTCCAAGAACAGGTATGGTGGCAATGACCGTTCAGTCTCAGTTAAGAGGTATTAAAAGACCTATTGCCTTCATTCCAACATATTTAGGCTATGAGCATGTATCAGAAGTTGGTAACTACATGCGTGAGCTCAACGGCGAGAGCAAAAAGAAAGAAAGTGCAGCTTCCTTGTTAGGTATTTTCAAACGCTTTAGAAACTACGGCCGTGGTTATGTTACCTTCGGTAAGCCTGTAATCGTACCTAAGTACTTAAATGAGCATATTCCAAATTGGAAAGACAGCATTGATCCTACAGGTACAGCAAGACCTGCTTGGCTTAACGACACCGTAAATCAGATGGCCCACAGAATCATTATCAATCTTAATGATTCAGCTACCATCAACGGTATTAACCTGTGTGCTCTGGCTATCATGAATGTAGCAGATCATGCAATGAGCATGAGACAACTACAAAAGTGTATTGATATGTACTTAAAGCTGTTACATGTAGATCCTAAACGTAGACCTACTATTCCTACAGCTACTACAAGTACCCTGATTAAACAGGCAATTGATCTTAAGAAATTCCACGTCTATGACATTGGCGATGATATGAAATTCGTTCGTCCAAGTCATGGTCAGTCCTTACAGTTGACCTATTTCCAAAATAATATTGTTCACCTCTTTGCTCTTCCTGCTCTTTTGGCAAACATTATTATCAGAAACGGTCATATTCTAAGAGAAGACGTAAGATCCCATGCGCGCTCATTATTCTATTTCTTAAGACACGAGCTCTTTGCTCCTGTTGATGAGTGCGACTTGGATAATCTTATTGATAAGTATCTTGATACTTTCTTAGTTGAAGGCTATATCACCAGAGATGCTGATATGTTATTCGTCTCAGGTGATGGTTATGAAGAGTTTTATATCTTATCCCGTTGTATCTATCACAACCTAGTAAGATACCTAGTTGCAGTAACTGCTCTAAAGAACACTAAAGACGGTACTATCAATGTTCAGACCTTTGTTCAAAAGTGTCTGACTTATTCACGCCGTTTACCTATAGAAGTCACAAATAATTCTCCAGAATTTGCAGATCCAATTCTATTTAAGATTATGTGTGATACATTTATAAGACATAAGTACTTTGAAGTTAAAGAAGACGGTAATATTTACGTTAATGAGGAAAAGGTTCAGAAATTAAATAAAGCAGCCTCTCCTCTTCTTGGAGCAAGAGACGTAAGGATCTTAAACGGAAGAGTCCTTACTAGAAAATATGATGAACACCACCTTGAAGGTTCTGTTAACAGTTAAGGATTTACAATGATAAAGAAATTTTATTTGTGTGCTCTAACCGCACTTGCTCTGATGTTTGCACCACAGGCATTTGCAGGTCACGGTGAAGAAGAAGCTCCAGCTGAAGATCAAGTAGTAGAGCCAGAGATTGGTTATTACAACCTAAATCCTGATATCGTAACTAACGTAGCTACATTAAGTCCTACTGACAAGTTACATTATGTGAGAATTAAGATGAGCTTAATGCTAGAAGATAGCAGAGACAGCTCTATCATTGCTGATGTAGAACCTGTTATTCGTGATGCTATTGTTACCATATTAGGTACCAAAGAATTTGGTCAGGTTGCAACAAACGAAGCTCGTGAAAAGATCAGAATTGAGTGTAGAGAAAGAATTATCTCTATTATGAAAGAGAAGTTTGGCAAACCAATTATTATGGATCTGCTGTTCTTAAGTTACATGTACCAATAGAGTACATATTCTATGTAGAAGACAGCTTTCATTAGATTTATTTTTGTAACTACAAACTCGAGAGTAAAATCTCGAGTTTCTTTTTCAAAGTCCTATTTTCTAAATTCTTTAAGTTACTGACCTGATACAGTCATATTAGGAATTAAGATTGAACCTGTCTTAATCTTATATCTTTCATCAATGTCTTTACCGATTGCAGCCATATTCATAAACATATCTTTTAAGTTACCTGCAATGGTAATTTCATCTACAGCATGCACAAATTTACCATCTTTAAAGTAGTAACCTGCAGCACCTCTAGAATAGTTACCGCTGACCATATCAACACCCTGACCCATAAGATCAGTAATTACGATGCCTTCACCAGCTTTGTTTAATAAAGCCTCAAAGTCATATTCTCTCTCATCTCCAAATGAGATAAACCAGTTGTGGATACCGCTAGCATGACCATTTGATTTTAAGTTTAACTTTCGAGCTGAATAGGTACCTAATAAATACTCTTGCAGTACACCGTTTTTAATAATATCAGCAACACTTACTCTTACACCATCAGCATCGTAGCATCTAGCACCAATTGATTTTTTAATAAAAGGATCTTCGTGAATAGTTACATACTCAGGGAAAACCTGTTCATTGAGCTTGTCGCATAAGAAAGAACTTCTTCTGTATAAAGCGCCACCTGAAATGGCACCAGCAAAGATCTGCCATAAAGATACAGCCGCACCTTCACTGAAGATCACATTGTATTTTCCTGTAGGAACTGTCTTAGCATTTAACTTAGATAATGTCTTTTTAACAGCTTCATCTACAATCTGTTCTTTTGAATAAAGATCTTTTAATTCTCTTGCTATGGTATAACCAGAGCCTCTTTGCATTTTATTGTCTGATTCACCTAATAAAACAATAGATGAGGATACAGAGCTTTGAGAGCGGGCATGACAGAAACCATTTGAGTTAGCAATTACACCTGTATAGAGAGTGCTGTCAAAACTTGCACCATCTGATTTTTTAATACCAGTTGCACTCTTTGCTTTGGCTTCTTTTTCTAAGGAAATAGCAAAATCTGTTGCAAAATCAGCATCAACATCATTTTCAAAGACCAAATCAAGATCTTTAAATTCAGTACAGATAAGATCTTTGTCAGCCACACCTGCGCAAGGATCTTCATTTGAATAGCCTGCAATACTGATAGCTGACTTTACACAATCATGCAGAGCATCTGTAGACAAATCAGTAGTTGAGGCATTTCCTCTTTTCTTATTGAGATAAACAGTGACATCTAGACCATTGTCCTTGTTATATTCAATGTTCTCAACTTCCATATCTCTACTAGATACAGATAAACCTTTTACGCCACCAACACTAACTTCACATTCATCAGCGCCATTTTCTTTGGCAAACTTTACAACTGATGAAGCGATCTCCTGAAGACGCTCCTCATTCTTTTTTAAATCTTCGAAAAATGATGACATGTAACTTCCTGTTTTATCAATTTTTACTGCTACTATCTTATATCAGCTACTGCTAATTTCTGCCACTTTTTATGACATTTCTGCATTTATTCAGGTAATTTTCTTAAAGAATAAAAAAAGTTACTCAAGCTTTCAAGAATTGCGTTAACCTATGCATAATTTTAGAGACTCAATACAGACTTTTATTAAGACTTTAGATTCAAAATGACTATCAAAAATCTGTTAATAAAATTAAGACCTTTTACCCTGTTAATCGCAATTGTATCAGGCTTTGTTGTGTTTTTAATGTTTCATTACATTAAAGCCTTATCTCCATTAAAGCCAGTAGCCTACGTCGTTTCTGACTGTCTTCCTGGTGTTCTGTTTGTAATTTTATTTTGTGCATTCATTAAGATTGATTACAAACAGATGAAGCCTCATGCTTGGCATTATGTACTAATTGCCTTTCAGGTATTTGTAAGTTTATTTTTAGCTCTTTATGTTCACTTAAATGAGTTATCAATATTTGCTCAAACCATCTTTTTAGGACTTGTAGTATGTGTCATTACCCCAACAGCAGCATCAGCTTCTGTTATAACTGGTAAATTAGGTGGAAATGAGTCAACTTTAACCACTTATATCATTTTAAGTAATCTAGCCTCAGCAATTGGTATTCCTCTGATCTTCCCATTGATCAGCACTACTACAGACATTCCTTTCTTTACGGAATTTGTAGCCATCTTAAACAAAGTATTCCCAATGATTGTGTTGCCTTTAATTGCAGCCATCATCATTAAACTCTTTTTCAAGAAGCTACATAAGTTCTTAATTACACATACCAAGGACTTAGGATTCTACCTTTGGGCATGTATTATCTTTGTCCTATCGGCCAAAACCTTTGCTAATATCTTTGCCTCACAATGCTCAACTATGCAGATCATCCTGTTTGCTCTGACAGGTCTTCTGTGCACCATTTTCCAATTCAGTTTTGGAAAATTGGTAGGTCATATGGGTAAACAGAGGATCAGTGCTGGTCAGGGCTTTGGTCAAAAGAATATGCTCTTTGGTATCTGGGTGGCACTGACTTACCTAAATCCAACTGTAGCTATCATTCCAGGTACTTACATTCTATGGCAGAACTCTATGAACGCTTGGCAGATGTGGTATAGGGAAAGATCATTAGTTAAGTGGAAGCAGATGGGAGTTGAACCTTACCAGGAATAGTCTTATTGACACTCTGTTTGAGATTGATTTAACTATCTGTTCGCTTTTAAGATCCATTCACCTTAGATGAATGGATCTTTTAGTTTTTAAAGCTCTCAAACTAGTTCTTTAACAGAATTGAAGTAGCACTTATCTTTACAAAGATTAATACAGATTCAATCTTTTCTTGCTCGTTCTTGCTCTGAGGAACAACTTCGATGTTATGTCTGTATTTACCATTTTCCTCAACAGAAATTTCTAAATAATTTTCACTTTCAAGGTAAGAAATTAACTCTTGCTTATCTAGCATTAAAGCTAGAGCATTGTTCTGTTCAGCTGAAGCATAGTAATCAACAAATGCCTTTAAGGCATCTCTATAAGGCTTATTCTTCATCTTTGAATTAAGCTCTTTAGGAGCCTTGATGACATCGACTTCGTTTTTATCTAATCTCAATGAAACTACAGTTTCATAGAATTCTCCAATGCATCTTAGAGCTTTTGAAGTTCTCTTTAACTGAGAAATACTGATAGTAGTAGTTACGTATTTGATAAAGACGATGACAAAGACAAATAAGATGATAAACAAGAAATAACAGCTGATCATGTAATTTCTGTGTTTAAAAATGTGGTCTTCAGGGAAATAGACACCTATCTTATAGTTCTTATAATAAGCCTTGCGACTGTACCAAAGACCATCATCACTTTGAGTTAAATAAAAACCAGTGTTTTCTAACTTCTCACTGTCTTTAATTTGTAACTGTGACAGTTTTTGAGCATTATTAGTGTAAAGAATGTGGCCATTTTCATTAGAGATAAAAGCTACAGCGCCCTTCTCTAACCACATCGCACCTAACATATCCTGAACGGTAATTCTGCTACTTAAAAGAGCGTTTTTAGTACGATCCACATAGCACAAGATCAAGCCTTTGTTATCAGAGCGGGAAATAATGGCAACATCATAATTTCTGCCCTTAAATGACATATGCTCAAGATAAGTTTTCTGAGGGTATTTTATGAGCTTCTCTTTCATGTCCTTAGGGATCTTGTCATTCCACAATGGACCTGTATAAGAGCCTATATTAATTTGTTGACGAAGCTTTTCGTCAACAATCATAATGCCGTCGATGTTCTGCTCTTTTGAGAATTCATCAATATGGCGAAATTATTTAAGCACACCAAGATCTCAATTTGATTAGGTTTTCTTAGT
>OMZC01000097.1 GCA_900315395.1 uncultured Gammaproteobacteria bacterium | reverse complement strand
TGTTTACACCTGCTTTAAAAGTGTGAACTTAGTGGTGGTTCATAATTTCGCCATAGTTTTTAATAAGAATTTGAATTTTTAGTTTTGAGATTTAATAATAATCTAACATTTTAGTTTTACTATTATAAACAAGATAAAAACTAGTAAATAATTCACCTTTTACATAAATTAGAACATTACAATCATTACAAGCAACAGGGATTTCATGTCTTAAAAGACAAGAGAAATTTAAGGACATGAGTAATTAGATCACGTGTAAATAACGATGGTGTTTATTATGGAAAAGACGGACGTTAGAAAAACAGATGAGATAAAAACAGGCGATACCAAAACAGAAAAGTTAATCAGGACAGCTATATTCTCCTCTGTAGGATATCTATGTGCTGGTATTACAGTTTCTCTATTTGCAGGCATTAACCTGTGGACTCAGTTTTTAGAAACCGATGAAGCTGTATTCTCACTAGCTGTAGTATTAACTTTCATACTCTCTGCTATTGCAGGTATTGTGTTAATTCGTTACCTCGTACCCAAAATTGGCGCTAAGACTGTGTATGAGCAGGATATCTTAGTTGCTATGATTGGTATGCTCTTTATAGCTCTCTCAATTAACATCGCCATGCTCTTTGTAGGCATCATTGTCTGCTCTGGAGCTTTAGCTGTGTTCTTTTATGAGAACTTTACAAGACAGCTAAATCTTGTAAAAGAACTTAACCATTCTAATCAGGTTAGTGAGAGTAAACAGAGTAAAACTAAAGTCTTTTACCTCTCAGGCTGGGCTTTAGGTCCTATCATTGCAGTTCTTGCAATCTCTATCTTTTCAAATCTAATTGGCGTACTTACTTTAAGAATTCTCTTTGCTCACTTTATCGTGATCTCTTTTTGGTTATGGATACAGCGTTTAGGTGTTCATGAGTCTTTTGCTGATGCACCTACTGCCCTCTTAGCTCATCCTACAGATGCTCTTACCTCAAAAGATCTAAGTGAAAACAAAGCCTCTTCAGAAGATCCTGTAGAAGCTCCTGTAAAAACAGAGTCTTCTGATAGTGAAAACACTAAGCAAGATCTCTCCATATCTCAAGATAAGGCTACAGTAAGTTCAGCTACTGATACCTCAGAAACTGTCTCTTTGGCAACTGACAAAGCTACAACAGATAAAACTGCTACAGATACTGTTTTAAAAGATAAAACTCAATCAGGTACTACCCAATCAGGTAAAGATAACTAAGCAAAGGTTAAGTCATGAATAACATCTTTAAACTTGCCCTGCTATCTTTACTGCTGATAGCATCGCCTTATGCTCTGGCTGATGAGCCATTATTTACACGTTACACTTTCTATGGCATTCGCTATGAGATGATCATCTTTGCGCTAATGTTAGTAGGTGTTGCTGTTTTCTATACCAAAACCATGAAGGTAGCTATCATTGGTCTGCTTTCATTGTGCTTTTACAAATATGAATTTACCGATGGCTTTTCTGTAATTAAAAAGCTTATTGGCTATGTAAATACTGATGGTCAATTTGTAAGTGGCTCTTGGAATACTTATTTAAACTTAGCTTTAATGCTACCTGGCTTCTCTGTCTTAGCTAAAGTATTTGAGGACTCAAAGCTACCATCTATTATTCCTCGTTACCTGCCTAAAGGGCACTGGGGAGGATTTGCCTTATTACTGTGTATCTTTGCCCTAAGTACCTTCTTAGATAATATTGCAGCAGCCATGATCGGTGGCTCCATTGCCATGATCGTATTTAAAGGTAAGGTGCATATCGGCTTTGTTGCAGCTATTTGTGCTGCCTCAAACGCAGGTGGTGCAGGCTCTGTCGTAGGTGATACCACTACTACTTTGATCTGGATCTTTGGTAAAGATCCTCTGGTATTAGCTCAGGCATTCTTACCTGCTACAGTAGCTATTCTGGTAGTAGCTTACTTTGCTTCAAAGCAGCAGGAAAAGTATCATCCAATTACAACAGATGTTGAGAGTAACGTCGCTGTTGATAAGAAAAAGCTCTCTGTAGTAGGTCTTATCTTAATTGGAGCTATTAGCTTTAACTATTACTTTGAGTTCCCAGCTTTAGGTATCTGGCTTGCAATTATTCTAGGTGAGCTTATCACCAGAATTGATCTGAAAGTTGTAAAGTCATCTTATGAGAGTACTGTTTTCCTGGTAGCTTTAGTGTTCTGTGCAGAGCTTGTACCTATTGAATCCGTACCTGATGCTTCAATTCTGTCTACCATGGCTATAGGTTATGTTTCAGCTGTATTTAATAACATTCCATTAACTCAGCTGTGTCTAATCAAAGGTGGCTATGACTGGGCTTTAATTTCCTATGCTGTAGGCTTTGGTGGTTCAATGATTTGGTTTGGATCTTCAGCAGGTGTTGCTGTCTGCGATATGTTCCACAAAGCTCGTAGCTTCGTTAACTGGTTACGTTATGGCTGGCATATACCTTTTGCCTTCATGGTAGGCTTTGGTGTTTACCTCTTGATTTTAGGTTGGGATCCTATGAAAGGTAATCCACCAGATCAGATGCCTGAACCAGTTTCATATTCACAGAGTATTGGTAACAGTCAGATCCACAACGGACAGACTCATACCACTCAGGATCTAAAGGTAGAAAAAGAATAACTATGTAGATAAAGGCTTGTAAAAGAGGCTGTTTTAGGGAGCATCAATGCTCCCTATTTTTTTACTATTTAGAACAAGTTTATTTAGTCCAAGTTTGGAAGTGGTAATCAAAACCGCACTTGTCTGAATGGAAAGCTACATCATCGAGTAGTTTAAAAGGATATTTAGTAAAGTCAGGGAATTTAGTATCGCCTGAAAATTCCTTGTCGATAGTAGTCAAATGTAGAGTTGAAGCTAAAGGTAGAGCTTCTGCGTACATACGGGCACCACCTATCACCATCAAAGTCTTATCGCCTACAAGTGCGATAGCTTCATCAAGTGACTTTACTACAGTAAGACCTTCAACCTTTTTATCAAAGGTTGAACTTACCATGATGTTCATTCTGTTAGGTAATACACGACCGATTGACTCAAAGGTTCTTCTGCCCATAACTACAGGGTGACCTGTAGTTATTTCTTTAAAGTGTTTTAGATCCTCTGATAAATGCCAAGGGATCTGACCTTCATTGCCAATCACAAAGTTCTTTGCAATCGCTACAATAATCTGAATATCTGCCATGATTAGTTCCTATAGATAAACTCAGGACCTTCATCATCGTCAAAATCGTCTTCATCACGATTGTTTTCACGAACTTCAGGCTCAGTCCAGATGAACTCTTCAGCTTTTGGCTTCTCAGGCTCTTCAAGCTCTTTTTGCTTAACCTCATCCACAAGATCTTGCAGTGCATAAATAAGATCATTTACACCGGTCTTAGCTAAACCTGAAATGATAAAGGTTCTCTCAGGCTTTACTTCAACTGAGGATGCGATCTTCTCTAAGATCTCTTTAGCTTCTTCTTCGGTACCTAAATCAACCTTATTAGCAACTAACCAGCGAGGCTTGTTGTAAAGCTCATGAGCATACTGCTTAATCTCATTTTCGATGATATTAGCATTCTCAACAGGATCAGAACCGTCAACAGGATGGATATCCACTAAGTGTACTAAAACACGGCAACGCTCTAAGTGCTTTAAGAAACGATGACCAAGACCTGCGCCTTCTGATGCGCCTTCAATTAGTCCAGGAATATCCTCAATAACAAATGAACGTCCCTGTGAAGTTTTAACTACACCTAATGATGGAACTAAGGTAGTAAATGGGTAATCAGCAACCTTTGGTTTTGCAGCTGATACTGCTCTTACAAAGGTAGACTTACCAGCATTTGGCAGACCTACTAAACCTACATCTGATACAAGTAGCATTTCAAGCTTTAACTGACGTCTCTCACCTGGAGTTCCGTTAGTCTTCTGTCTTGGAGCCTGGTTAGTTGCTGATTTGAAGTGGGTATTACCAAAGCCATGACGACCGCCACGAGCTACGCATAATACGTCACCTTCTTTTCTTAAATCACCAATAACCTCACCAGTTGCTACGTCGGTTACACGAGTTCCAACAGGAACTAAAAGGATCTTGTCCTCACCACGAGCACCAGTACAATCAGCAGTACCGCCGTTTTCACCACGACCTGCCTGATAGAATTTAGTAAATCTATAGTCAACTAAAGTATTGAGATTAACGTCAGCTCTCATATAAACGTCGCCGCCGTCACCACCGTCACCGCCATTAGGGCCACCACGAGGTACGTACTTCTCACGTCTAAAGCTAACAATACCGTTACCACCATCACCAGCTTCTACGCGGATTATGGCTTCATCAACGAATTTCACCTTATGATCCTCCAGATTACAAGATGGCAGCAGGTATGCGCCACTTTAATTATTTGATACTGATAAAAGTCAATACAGACTAAAAAGGCCCGCATCTGCGAGCCCTTTCATTGTAAACCAAATTCGGTATTACTGCTGAGTCTCAACGATCTCAACGAACTTGCGGCCCTTAGCGCCACGAGTTACGAAGGTAACTTTACCGTTTGCCTTAGCAAATAATGAATCATCCTTTGCTAAACCAACGTTTGCACCTGCGTGGAAGTGTGTGCCACGCTGACGAACGATGATGCTACCAGCTGATACAGTCTCACCAGCGTAAGCTTTAACGCCTAAACGCTGACTGTTGGAATCGCGGCCGTTACGAACGGAACCACCAGCTTTCTTGTGTGCCATTTATTCCTTTCTCCTAACTAATTACTGCTGAATGCCAGTAATCTGTAAATCGGTAAACCACTGACGATGGCCAGTAACCTTCTGGTGGTGCTTACGACGACGGAACTTAACAATCTTAACTTTCTCGCCACCGTGTGCGCCTAAAACCTTAGCGGTAACCTTTGCACCATCTAAGTATGGAGCGCCAACCTTAATGTTGGTGCCATCTGATACTAATAGAACTTTATCTAGTTCGATATCGCTGCCAGCCTGGGCATCGAGTAGCTCAACGCTTAGCACGTCGCCCTCGGAAACCTTGTGCTGCTTGCCGCCGCAAAAAATAACTGCGTACATGCTCAAACTCCGGGTAAATGCAGGAGTTCTGCTCCCGCAATCAATTAAAACTGTGCCCACTTGGGGCGATAATGGGTCATTATTTTACAGACAAAATAAGCAAATTGCAAGTCTTCTGACAAGACTTACACTTATTAATTATCTCTGGATTATGCTTTTTCATTAATACATGTTGTTCAATGCATTAATCGACCTATAAAAAGCGGTATGAATTTTATAGCTTATTCGGTGCAATTTCAAGATTTTTATTAATTCATGCATTTTTCAATCATTATTCGATGTTACAATTATCACATCTTGTGAGAGTTATAGCATGTATACAATTGATAATGAAATAGAAAAAGACTTAGATAAAGTCGAAGAGATCCTATCTACCCTTCTATCAGGATCTGCCTATGAGGCTAATGTAAATGCAATGTGCCAACACGTAGTTAAAGCTGGTGGCAAACGAATTAGACCTAGACTATCAATCTTATCCTGGCATGCACTAAATTCACATAACCATACAGTATCTGACAACTATGAAAGGATGCTCAAGTTTGCCTCAGCAACTGAACTTCTTCATACAGCGACCTTAGTTCATGACGACGTCATCGACAAAGCCACAATAAGACGAGGTGTTAGCACCTTAAATGATACTGAGGGTAATCATGCTGCTGTGTTAGCAGGTGACTATCTATTTACACGTTGTTTCTTCTGCTTACATGATGTAGAAGAGCCAAAGCTCTTTTCTTTAGTTAATGAAACTCTCGCAGCTCTAGTCATGGGCGAAATCAATCAGCTTCATAATCAGGGCGATTTAAACATCTCCATTGCCGATTATGAGCAGACAATTTACTGTAAGACTGGAGCTTTATTTGAGCTTACTACCTCAGGTATTGCTATCTTAGAGAAGGCTCCTGACAACATCATTGAAGCTTTAAAAGAATATGGCAAACAGTTAGGTATTGCCTTTCAGGTAGCTGATGACATGCTAGATTACTCTTCAAGCACTCAGACTTTAGGTAAGTCTATAGGTGAAGATCTTGAAGATGGCAGAATTACCCTACCTTTAATTTTGGCTTTAAAACACACCTCAGATAAAAAAGGTCTTGAGAAGGCAATTAAAGATTGTAATTTAGAGAAGGTACTGACCTTTATTAAAGAGACTGACTCTTTATCTTTGTGCCGTGATTTTGCTTTTGAAGCTGTAGAAAAAGCTAAAAAAGCTCTGGATGTTATTGAAGACTCTCCTTATAAAGATATGTTAGTTGAGCTTGCTAAAAAGGCTGCTAACAGAAAGAAGTAATTGTAACGCGCCAAAATTCAGTTATTCTTCAGCTAACTTTCAACAGATCTTTTAACCAATCCTTTAAATAAAAGCCACAACTGTGGCTTTTACTTTTAATTTATCCAATTGTCATTGTAACTAGATAATAATGCCATGTAAGTGGTCAACTTCGTGTTGTACGATTTGAGCTGAGAAGCCTGATAATTTCTTAGACTTCTTTTTGAACTTATGATCTTCATACTCAACTACGATGCTCTTGTAGCGGGTAGTCTTTCTTACACCTTCTAAAGATAAACAGCCTTCTTCTGTTTCATATGGATCATGCTTTTCTACAATCACAGGGTTGTACATAATCACCAAGGTCTGATGGATGTTTACAGCAATGATATTTAGGGAATGACCAATCATGTTAGCTGCAAGACCTACACAGGTTTCACTGTTATGCTCTAGGGTATCTAACAGGTCAATTGCTACCTGCTTGTCTTTAATTGTAGCCTCAGTACTTGGGATCTTTAAAAACTCTTCGTCTTTGACGATTTCTCTAATCATGTTTTACTCTTTAAATCTGCGCAATTTGATGACTATTCAATCATTTATATCTGCACTTACAAAAAAGGCCTAGTCATCACTGAGAAGGCCTTCTTTACTAAATTGGTTTACTTTAGAAAAATCTATGCTGTAGATTAGTTAGCAAATGGATCATCTAAGTAAATTGTCTGATCTCTTTCAGGACCGGTTGATAGAATTGCAACCTTAGCACCTGATAGCTCCTCTAAACGCTTGATGTAGTTCTGTGCGTTTACAGGTAAGTCTTCCCACTTGGTTACACCAAAGGTTGACTCTTTCCAGCCTGGCATTGACTCATATACAGGAGTAATACCTTCATATTCATGAGCTGATAAAGGAGGTAACTGACGAATTGAACCGTCCTTCATCTTGTAAGCTGTACAGATCTTAACTTCATCCATACCGTCTAATACGTCCATCTTCATTAAAGCTAAACCAGTTAATGAATTAATGGTTACAGCACGACGCATTGCAACAGCATCATACCAACCAGTACGACGTGGACGACCAGTTACAGCACCGAACTCAGCACCGCGCTTGCGGATACCTTCACCTACTTCGTCATTTAACTCTGTAGGGTATGGACCGCCACCTACACGAGTGGTGTAAACTTTAGCGATACCTAAAACGTAATCAATGTCTAATGGTCCTGCACCAGAACCGGTTACACAGCCACCAGCTACAGTGTTTGAAGAGGTTACGAATGGATAAGTACCATAATCGATATCTAAGAATGTACCCTGTGCGCCCTCAAATAAGATCTTCTTATTTGACTTACGGCCTTCAGCTAAGATCTCTGAAACATCAGCTACCATAGCTAATAAACGGTCACGGATACCTTCGATATATGACAGAACTGACTCATATGAAACTTCAGGCTCATTGTAGTAATTCTTTAACATGAAGTTTCTGTAGTCTAATAAGCTCTTTAGACGAACCTTAAAGTTCTCCATATCATACAGATCACCTACACGAACACCTCTACGAGCAACCTTATCCTCATAGCAAGGACCGATACCACGACCTGTAGTACCGATAGCATTCTTACCGCGTAATTTCTCTGCACCTTTATCAATAGCTGGATGAATAGGTAACAGTAATGCACTAGCACCTGATACCTTAATTCTCTTCTCTACGTCTTCAACGCCAGCCTTGTTTAACTCCTCGATTTCCTCGAAAAGAGCACCTGGGTTTACTACGACACCAGAGCCGATTAAGCATAAGCATGATTTGTGTAAAATTCCTGATGGAACTAAACGAACCACTACTTTCTTATCGCCTACAACTAAGGTGTGACCTGCATTATTGCCACCCTGGCTGCGAACTACTATGTTAGCCTTTGAAGTTAATAAATCAGCGACTTTACCTTTACCTTCGTCGCCCCATTGTGTACCAAGCACAATCACATTATTAGGCATTATTTATTCCTCGTTGAAGAACCTTAGCTGTAAAAAATATTCACCGAAATGAAGATTATACATAATTATGGTTTACTTGTACCATTTGCATCATTAAAGAATTTGAAAAATTCACTATCTGGCTGTAATACAAGTGTGTCCTTACCCTTCATTGAATTCTTGTAAGCGTCCATAGAACGTAAGAACTCAAAGAGTTTTGGATTCTGTTTGTAGGCTTCTGCATAAATTCTGGTAGCTTCTGCATCACCTTCACCGCGTAGTGAACGAGCCTGACGCTCAGCCTCTGCAATCTTCACTACAACTTCTCTATCAGCATGAGCCTTAATTGCTTCAGCCTCTTTACGGCCCTGTGATCTGTGTAATTTAGCAACAGCATCACGCTCAGCTCTCATACGCTGATAAATAGAATTTGAAACCTCAGGAGGTAAGTTAATCTGTTTGATACGAACATCAACAATCTTAATACCTAGAGCTTTAGCAGATGCACCAATGTCTTTTAGGGCATTCTGCATAACTTCATCACGCTTAGACTGACTTACAGTAGCCTCTGGAGTATTAACCTGAGCAGTTTGTGTGGTGTTATCCTGAGAATTATCCTGTGATGCTTCAGTTGCATTAGCCTGATTGTTATCTACAACAGTATCAAAATCACTCTCTTCTAGAGCTGCATCCTGACCATTGTTCTGACCAGAAACAATCTCATGAATAGTCAAACGACCGATTTGGCTTCTCAATGAGTTGTTAATACGTCTACGTAATAACTCCTCAGCCTGTAACTTGTTGCCACCTGCTGTGGTTAAGTAATAAGTTGCAGCATCTAAAATCTGCCACTTTACATAAGAGTCAATGATTACGTCTTTTTTCTCAGAGGTAACAAATCTGTCAGCAGATGAGCTGATAGTCTGAATACGTACATCAAGATCTTTTACATGATCAATAAATGGAGCTTTGATATGTAAACCAGGATCTACAATGTTTAACTTACCATCTGAGTTTCTTAAAACTTTACCAAATCTGGTAACGATGCCCTTTGAGCCTTCGTTCACCACATAAAGACTGTTAAAGCCAATAAAACCTAAAACAACTACTACCACTAGCAGCAGATTAAGCAATCCCTTATTCATTATCTTACCCTCCTGCTTGAAGTTCCGTAGCTATTTTGAGTGCTCTCAGACAGAGGTGGATACTGATCCTCTGTTCTTAGTGGCACCTGCTGTGTGGTTGAACTCTGTGAAGTTGTAGCAGGTGTAGAGCTTGAGCTTTGGTTGTTCTCAGTCTTTACACTCTCAGTGCTGTTATTTGACTGAGGCATTGGCAGATATAAAACTGGAGATGAACCTTTTGGTACATCTAGGAAGATCTTTTGGCTCTTGCCTAGAACTTCCTGCATTGTCTCAAGATAAATTCTAGTCTTGGTAATATCTGGAGCTGCGTTGTACTCAGGTAAAACCTTTTCAAAGCGAGCTACCTCACCTTCTGCCTTTAGCACTACCTGAGAGCGGTAAGCTTCAGATTCCTGTTTAATTCTCTGAACCTGACCTTCAGCTTTGGGTAAAACTTCGTTTGCATAAGCTTCAGCTTCTCTCTTGTAACGCTGCTCATCTTCTTGAGCTGCAATAGCATCATCAAATGCTTCTTTTACCTGATCTGGAGCTCTAGCTGGCAGGAAGTTAACATCAACAATGGTAAGACCAGTGTTATATGGTTCAATAATAGAGGTTAGAAGCTCACGAGTGTTCTGACGCACCATCTCACGACCTGAGGTTAAGATGTCATCCATTAAGGTATGACCTACTACATAACGTAAGGCACTGTCAGTTGCTTCTAATAGAGTGTTATCAGGATTTACCACAGAGTAGAGGTATTTTACAGGATCTGAAATTCTGTACTGAACATCCATCTCCACGATAACTACGTTCTCATCTTCTGTAAGCATGGTACCTGATGACTGAATTGAACGAACCTGCTCAATATCAACTACATTTACAGAATCAATGCCTGAGAACTTCCAGCGCAGACCTGAATCTACAACATCATAGATTTTACCGAAACGCAAAACTACGCCCTTTTCAGCTTCTTTTACAGTATAAAAACCTGTAAAGATATAGAAGCCTAGAGCAATTACAGCAACTAGTGTAAAGACGTTCAGTCCTGATGCAGGAGCTTTTCCGCTTCTTGAAGAAGAACGCTTTCCATTTAAGCCTAAAAGATCTTTTAATGCTTTTAAAAGACCTGATAACAAATCGTCCCCAGAAGAACTTCTATTCTCACGACCCCAAGGATCTTGAGAAGACTGTTCTCTCTTCTTTTCTTCATCTGAAGAATTATTTGAGCCAGGAGCGTTCCAGCCCATAAGATCTTTATTATTTTCCATATTTCTAGTTCACTGAATCAAAATCAAATTCGTTGCTCTGTATCCAAGGCTTTTTATCCTGAATACAGGTTTCAGATAAGGCACCATTGGTTTTACTGTCGATAATTGCAGCATCAACAGCTGTAATTTTTACATCCAAAAGACAGTTACCATTGTCATCATACTGTTCTTTATCTACTGCATTTGATGCATACAGTAAGCTTCTTAATTTGCCGTGACGTCCGTCTATCTTAACAGTAAATTCGCACAAATTATCAGATAAAAGCTCACTTACGGCTGATAATAATTTATCAATACCAAAACCTGTAAGAGCACTCACATATACACGGTGAGGGGCACCGTTATCATCACGGATGATCTCATCGGCACTGTCTTCAATAAGGTCTGCTTTGTTGTAAACAACTAAAGTCTTAATATCCTCAGCTCCAACCTGTTTTAAAACAGCATTTACAGCTTCAATATTAGCTTCTTTGTGCTCATCTGAGGCATCTACTACATGGAGTAACAAGTCAGCTTGAGCAGTTTCTTCTAGAGTACCTCTAAAAGCTGCGACCAAATCATGGGGCAGATGACGGATAAAACCTACGGTATCGGCAAATACAGCCTTACCAATTACAGGTAGTTCTACAGTTCTTAAAGTAGGATCTAGTGTTGCAAACAACTGATTGGCAGCATAGACATCAGAATTTGTAAGTCTGTTAAACAGAGTAGACTTACCAGCATTGGTGTAACCTACAAATGAGACTACAGGCACAGCATTCTTTTTTCTGAGACTACGGTTCTGTTCACGTCTTAAAGCTACTACTTCAAGATCTTTTTTAATTGCAGAAATTCTTTCTCTTAAGGCACGTCTATCAAGCTCGATCTGAGTTTCACCAGGACCGCCTCTTAAACCGAAACCACCTTTCTGTCTTTCAAGGTGGGTCCAGCCTCTTACAAGTCTAGCCTGCTCGTATTGCAACTGAGCTAACTCAACTTGTAGCTTACCTTCATAAGTTCTAGCTCTCTGGGCAAAGATAGTCAGGATGAGGGCAACTCTATCCATAACTCTTACGCCAAAGGCTTTCTCTAAATTTCTTTCTTGGGCAGGAGTAAGCTTGTTGTTAAAGATTACGGTCTGAACGTCATAAGCTTTGACAGCATCGGTCACTTCGACCACTTTACCTGAGCCAATAAAGGTACTTGGATCAGGAGATTCTCTTTTGCAAGAAACGCAAAAAACTACATCTCCTCCGCCAGACTCAGCAAGGAGTTGTAGTTCTTTTAAATCTTCTTGTGATTGGGCCTGAGGTAACTCGACATGCACAAGTAGTGTTGAGCCTAAAGACTCAAACTCTGATTGAGGCATTAGAATATTATCTCAAACTCTAAATTATTCTTCAGCTGCAGGAGCTTCTTCATCCTTATCTTCAGCTGGGCTGATGGTTACTGCACGAGCAGGAACAATTGTAGAAATTGCATGCTTGTATACCATCTGGCTTACTTGATTCTTTAACAAGATCACGAACTGATCGAAAGACTCAACCTGACCCTGTAATTTGATGCCGTTTACAAGATAAATTGAAACAGCGATACGATCCTTACGTAATGCATTTAAGAATGGATCCTGAAGTGACTGTACTTTAGCCATATTATTATGTCCCTTAATTATCATTATTCTCAACGGGAAGCTCACTACAACAGCTGATACTTCTTACGAGCTCTCTTAGCTGTTTTGTTTTGCTATCGTCATAGCTTTGAAAAAAATTGATCCTAGTTAAAGGTTTCCACCAAAAGTGGGGCACCTTTATTTTAACAGTAAAAGGTAACCTTTTACTGTTTTTTATCATAAATGGATAAATAAAATCTAGTTTTTGTAATTTAGCATCAAAAAAGAGCATTCACTCTTTTTATAAAAACTCTCTTTATAAAAGCTCTCTACTTATAAAAGAAGCTATCTCTTACTTTTGATAAGAGTTCTTTACGTTATAAACCACTTCACGCAAACCATCTTCAACCGAGATTTTACCTTTAAAAATGGCTCTTCGTGCATAGTTATGGGTAAAAATTGAAAATAGAGCACGGTTAGAGCT
>OMZC01000098.1 GCA_900315395.1 uncultured Gammaproteobacteria bacterium | reverse complement strand
TTTTAAATTCTGTTAGGTCTGATTTAGGATATTCAATCAGATTTAATCTAAATACTGGATAGGTCGTGTCTTTCCACTTGTCATAAATCCAGGTACCTTTAAAGTATGGTTCTACACCTGATTCAAATAAGGTTGCTATGGTATCTAAGGTAAGAGATTTACCAAAGCGACGAGGACGAGAAATAAAGACTCTTTCTTCCCAATTGAGGAGATTATAGATATATTCAGTTTTATCAACGAAGATTAAGTTCTTTAAAGTAAAATCCGCAAATGAGCCTGTTGATCTGATATCTTTCATGTCTACTCTCCTGTAACCTTTCTCTAGATTATACAGGCAATTTACAGTATGTGATTTTTTACTGGCAAATTGTGCTGATATTTGACCGTCGAAAAGACTATTTTTAGCATGATGACTTTAAAGAGATTTATTCCCTATCTAAAGAGTACAAGGCTAAGCTCTGATGATGTCTTGGCAAAGAAAGGACTCTTGCTTTCTATACTCTGTTTATAAAGATCATGGTTATTTTTCAGAGGTAAGCTTTAGAGCCTGCTTTTCAATAAGGTGTTTTTTGATTTCAGAAACACTCTTAGTATTAGAGCGAACAGAGAGCTTAGCTTTTACTGAAATAATCATACCGATCACAACAATTAAAGCTCCTATAAACTCCTGTAAGGTAAACTCCTCTCCTAAGATGACTACACCAAAGACTGCTCCAAAGACTGGAATCAAATATACAAAGGTACCACCTTTACTTGCACCTACCTTGGTAATTGCAAAATTCCATAAGACAAATGCGACCACACCGGTTAAAAGAGATAAGACTAAGAAAGCTTCAATATAGGTCTTAGTAATGGCATAAACATGTAATTCATTAAAGATAAGACCTGCTAAAGTACAGAAAATGGCACCAAAGAGACCAGTCCAGGCAGTTACTGCCAGTGCATTTACATTCTTTGACAGTTTCCAACTGATAACTACGTAAAAAGACCACATAGCCTCACAGACTACAACAATGATCTCACCTAAATTTACCTGAAAATGCAACAGCGTATCTAATGATCCTTTACATACGATATAGCCTGCGCCAAAGCAGGAGATAAAAATACCCAGCCAGCCGAACTTACTTAATCTTTCACCGATGATGATAAAAGCTAGAGTTGAGGTAATAGAAGGACCAATACTCTCAATTAAAGCTGCATTTGAAGCTGGTGTCATTCTTAGAGCTTCAAATAATAGAGAGTTATGTAAAAAGATACCGACAAATCCCATTAAGAGCAGAACTAAAAAGTCATGACGTGACAGGTATAAGCCTTTCTTACCTTCAATTAGATAAATTGAGGTAAATAAGATCAAAGCTACTAAGTAGAATCGTGCGCCTGTGATTAACATTGGAGACATGCAGTCTTTTAGGACTCGACCACAGATAGGTGTAAGTCCCCAAATCATGCAGGCTAAAAATAACATCAGATAAAACTTAAGCTGACCTTTCATTTAGGATCTACCTTAATCTAAACCTTGACTAAAGCTCTTTTAATTTTAGTTCTGTCTTCAAATGCTCTTATGGGATTTTTAGTTTTATCCTAAAAGATAACCATCTGAAAATTGGTAAAAAAGCCTTAGGCTGTAACGAGACTATACCACGAGCGCACAGTTTTATATCCATGCGATAAAAAATATTGTCTGTAAGCTTTTTTCTATGAGTGCTTTGCGATTGTGAAATAGGATAGATTATGAAAGGAGGAAAAGCGTTGATTGCTTTTTAAGTGTTTTGAAAAAACTAAAAATCATGCAATAAAAAAGGACAAGATCGTATGATTTGTCCTTAAAAATGGATCATGATGCAAGTCATACTTTGCTTTAATTAAAGATCTTGTAACGTAATCTTGAAAACTCATCATAAGTTGCTGTTTCATTTTAGTCTCCTATAACTTTATTGTTTAGAATCTGTCTTTAGTGCCTAATCTTCATAAATACGGTAAACATTCTTAAGATCCTTTTTGTGCTTTTGATACCCCTTTTTAGCTTCAAGTCGTCTGTCAGTAAAAACAGCAGCTCTATTGATCCTCAAAGAGAACTCTTGCACAAAATTGCGTCTTTTAAGTTTGTTCATATCTATCTCCTTTTTAGATGTGGTTAAAACTCCTTACCTATGTCTATTGTTTAAAACTTAAGTCAAAGGCAATTCTATTAAACTCCCTTTAAAAGAGTGCTCAGAGCACTGAGCACTCTTTTAGATTATTGCTTTGCGTTCTGGCTCTCTGCCATAGTCTGTCTTATCAGAGCCTTTACCTCTTCTAAATTATTTACAGCTTCTTTAAGATCTTTATTATCTACTGACTTTATATCTGTATTTTTAACGTCAGCGCTGTTTGTATCATCGCTAGATGTTTCTTGGTTCTTATTCTCGCTTTGTGCTTTAGTAGCTGCGTCTTCAGCAAGATAAGCCTTAATCTCCTCAAGACTTAACTTATTACCGCCTTTATCCATAAATCTGCTTACGGCATCTTTTAAGATACGGCATGAACCTGATTTATATGCATGAGCCTGCTCCCAAGCTTGACGTGCTAGAGTTGACTGAAAAGCATTTCCTTTTTTGCCGTTGATTGTTGCGTATTCAGTTGCGCATAATTCTGGAGTTAACTGACGGAACATATTGAACTTGTCATCAGCATCGAACTCAAAGATCACATTACAGTCTGATTCCTGATATGAATAGAGGTGTAGCACATTTAAGGCACTACCTAACATATCAGATGATCTTTTACTTGGTAACAGCTTGTTATCAAGGATCAGCTCTAATTTTGCTCTATCTACACCATAAAGCTCATCTTTTAATAATGAACGCAGGCTGTCATATTCAGGATCATCTGATGACATACCTACAGTGTCATATAAAAAATCGTCCTGAACTTTACGGAATTTGTCTAATACTGAGCATCCTGATAAAGCAGTGAAGGTTACAGTAGTTAACGCAATTAGTGCTGTAGTTTTTAGAGCTTTCATTGATGAATTTCCTTTGTTTTAGTTGTATCTTGTTCTTAGTGTTTTCTTAGTGTTTTATAGCGATTATCTAATCTTCTATAAAAGGCAGGCAACCTGCCTTTTTAGTGTAAGGCGGGGGTATCCCCGCCTGTAGCTTTGATTAGAAGCTGTATGACACACCACCGTAGATTAGGTTAGAGTTTGCGCTGTCAAATACGCCTGTAAATCTATTACCTAATGACTTGATGGTCTTGTGGAAGTAGTCGTAACCTACACGAACACCCCAACCGCTATCAAATCTGTACTCTACGCCAGCACCAGCATTCCAGCCAAAGCAGTTCTCATCGTTAGTACCGTCTGATAAGGTATCTGATGAGGTGTAGTTCCAGGTAGGACCTGCCTTAACAAAGACATCAAAGTTGTCAGTTACAGGTAGAGCGCCTTTTGCATAGATGCCATATACCACTGTTGAGAACTCATACTCGTATGAGCCATAGTAGTATGGAGCGTATGATACGTTTTCCTTTACCTTACCCTGATCTAAGTAGTTAAGCTCAACGCCTAAAGCGAAGTACTTGTTAAAGTTGTACTCACCAAAGATCTTTAGAGCACCACCTGACATATCGTCATCTGAGAAGGTGTGGTGATTGTCAGCCATAGGACCTAAATCAATTGAGGTCTTGCTGTAACCTAAAGCACCACCGATCTGGAAGCCCTGTCTGTCCTTAGTAGCTGCCTGAGCTGTTGAAGCGGTTGCAATTACTGCAGTTAATGCTAAAGCTAAAGTTAGTTTATTCACTTTTATTTCCTCTTTAGTATGCGGAGATCCGCGTTGTAACTGAGGCCAATCCTCAGTCGTCGTTTCGCTTACGCGATTTTTTATACATATCTACCGTAAAACACGGTAGAAAAAGGCGACACGCTTTAGATTAGTCTGCATGCGTATCAGCTGCAGTGTTTTAACCAGTATCTTTTCACATGTACGCTATTACATGTACTAATGTTAACGTTACACCGTACGTTTTCTATACAACTTTTCTATACAACTTTTCTATACAAATTTCGTTAACTTTTCTCTCTTAAAGAGACCTATTGCTCTTCATTTTTGGCAAATTTCTGATAACGCTCATACCTTTTGATACCTGTATTGATAAGCTCAAGATACTGTTTCATGAGCATAAGGTTCTTCTCAGAACGTATCGAGATAATGCTATTAGCTACAGGACACAATAGGAATGCCAGAGTTGTCACCACCATACTAGAATCAATTGGTAGCCCCTGCTCTCTAGCTTTTATCAGAATACATTCGATCAGTGCTAAACCTGCAATAAACATATATGTTGATATCCTAGTAGCGACTACTCTTAATCTGGTACAACGCATATCCAGTCTTACAGCCCGATCTAAACTTTGCAGATCCTCGTAAGAAATTTTCTGATTATCGATAGCATCAGCAAAGATGCTTACTTTATCAGAAGAGCTTAGCTTATGGCTAAAAAAGCATCTGTACAAATAATTCTTTAGCGCTACATATAAGTTGATTACAAACATACATTCTCTCCTGTAATTTATCTGCCGTTACCTACTTGCTTCACACTTACCTGCATTCTTTTCATTTCGTCTTTTCTAGTTATCGCTTTTTCTGCTCTTATCTAGTCTTATCCTAATATCTGAATCTATGCCATAAATAAGAACTGCTGCTTAATGTATAGATAGCATTGTTTGATCCCTTTTACCTCTTTGATGTTTGAGACCGCACTCAGATCGGTAAGACCTATAGCATCAGCAAAGTCTGGGCTTAGGGGACGAATTGTGGCAAAGGCGCAAAAGAGCACGAAGCCAAAGTCTAGAACTAACCCACAAAACATTGTGACTATCACTAAAGATTCAAATCTTCTTTTGTATCTAAATACAGACAAAGGCTTGCATGCCAATACGAGTAAGCAGAACTTTGCCTTATTTACAAAAGAGCGGATCCACTTCTTGCCTTTAAACTTATTGATTAAAGAGCTAGTGGTTGTAGCTGCACCATTTACTAGAGGTACACTTTTAGTAGCTGAATCTAAAGAAGCAACGTCCATTCCGTCAGCAATCAAAAATGGCTTTGCTATCTGAAAAACGTAGCTTAAGGCTGTAAATACAGCAAGAAAAAACATAGCTACAGATGTAATCTTTGAAACGTTATTTGACAGCATATTTTTACCTCTTGATACAACTCTGCTCTAGCAAGATCAGCTCAGATCTCACCTGCTTTTAGTAACGCGTACTTTTCTTGTCTGTACTCGTAACCAGATTTCAAAAAACAAAATCACCTAAGCTCAAGGCTAAAAGAGATTTTGATTAACAAAGGTCAAAAAGCCTTTGTTAAGCAGATGTCTTCAATTCAAAAATCGAAAACAAAAAGTAAAAAATATGACAGGACTAAATGCTGTCAAAAAGTGTCAGAACCAAATTCTCCGTTGTCATTGTTCCTGACTACGTGACTATTATCACCCCAAAATTATGCTTTAGCAAGTTTTATTTTTATAAAAATTTAATGTTTTAATTAACTATTTGTTATTTAATAATTTTTACTTTTATAAAAATCTAATATATAATTAAATTTATAAGATTTTGTGCCGTATCTAAAATCGAAGAGTTTAGGAAGGGAACATATGAGTACAGATTTACCTATAGTTGTATCCTGGTTTGGTGATAGTGACTGTGTTGCTTTAAACAAATTTCGTTTATTTAAAAAATTACCTCTTACCAGTCAAGGCTCCTTACTTAATCAAAACAGACCACTTAGCGCCTGTGATGAAAAGCATGGGCACAATGGTCCACTTAGGACTTTTACAGATGAGATTAAAGCTGCAACTGTTTATATTCTTGTAAGCTTAAAATATAAAGATGATCTTTTTTACATCAAAAAATGGGTAGAAAGAGGCAGTAGAGCTAATGTCATTACCGTACCTACTAATGTAAAAGATCCATCCTCTTATGATGAGGTCAAAGAAGCTCTTTTTGCTTTTCACGATAAGTACTGGAAAGAAGAGGATGCTGACCGTTACATCTTTAACGTAACTCCTGGCTCTTCTGCTATGGAAGCTGTTACTCTATATTTAGCTCATACCTTCTTTATTGGAGCTAGGACTTATCAGACTATAAGTCCAGATCATGTAAAAAAAGATGAAAAGCCTTACCGAGAGGTAAACCTCCCCTTCCGTTTACCTTCAGTGTTCTTTTCTAAAAAGAAAGTTGATCACAACTCATCAACTGCTGATAGCAAAGTTCTTGAAAAAGCACGCTATTACGCAAGATTCAATGGCATCAATATCTTAATTTCAGGTAGAACTGGTGTCGGTAAGTCAGAGCTCGCTAAACAGCTTCACTACGAATGTGGTGGACTTGATGACAACTTTGTAACTGTAAACTGTGCTGAAATTTCCTGCGGTGATCTAAATACCTTAAGAGCAGAGCTCTTTGGTGTTAAATCAAGATTTGATGACAACAGCAAACCTGACAGTAACGATACTGTTCTTAAAGATGATGATTTTAAGCGCTTTCAATACACATCAAACATTCCATATAACGACATAGGCTATTTTGAAAAAGCCTTGAATGGAACTTTATTTTTAGATGAGATTGCAGACATCCCCCTCTCTTATCAGGGCGTGCTCCTAAGAGCACTTCAAGAAAGATCAATTACTAAATTAGGAGATAACAAAACTATTGATATCAAGTCTGTCAGAATTATTGCTGCTACCAATAAAGATCTTGTAAAAGAGGTTGAAGAAGGTCGTTTCCGTGAAGATCTTTTCTATAGACTCGCGATGTGTCAGATAAGATTGCCTCAGTTGTCTGAAATTATTCTAAATGAACCTGAGAGATTTAAAGAGATCATAAACAGCATTCTTATAAAGATTAAGCAAAATGGTGACAATGAGCTAAACTCTCTTGAAATTGATGCTGATGCTATGCGCTTTATCAAAAACTATGAATGGCCTGGTAATGTAAGACAGCTACACCATGTGCTGATGCTATCAGCTTTAAACGCTAATTTTGAAAAGAGAAACACTATTACAGTTGATGATATAACAACTCAGCTTCTCGATGCCGGTGTTCCTAAAGTTTTCGATGATGCAATAGGTAATAAAGAGATCCCTTCAAATATTGAGGATTGGCTTAACGAGCGTAAACATTACTTTATGAAGAGACTGTATGATGAATATCATGGCAATATTTCTGAAATTGCCAAAAGATCAGGTATGAGTTACCAAAAGGTACAGTATTTCTATAAGACAGGTGGTCACTAGATTTAATTAAAAAGGAAGGCATCGCCTTCCTTTCTTGTCTGATTGCTTTGACTGTATGTAAGCTTTCTATCCTAGAGTTTTCAATTATCGAAGTGTTTTTATGATAACGTTCTCTTTACAAGCCTACTTTATTTGATGCTTTTGTTCTCATCATTATTGTCAACATGCTCAGCAGTACCATCAATGGTATTACCTTTATGGAAGAAAGCATCTGACTCTTTTCTTGCAAAGGTAAAGAACTCACTGTCATCTCGTTTGTCATTATAGAATCTTACACAGCGAGTCTGAATTCTTGGGATAAGTAATAAAAGACCTATGATATCTGAAATAAAACCTGGGAATAAGAACAGGAATCCAGCTAATGGTAAGAAGAACACACTGGTATCGACAGTACCATTCTTAAGACCTTCTATAGCCTGACGAAAACGCATTTTGATTAAAACTACGCCTAAGAGCATCATTAAAAACATGATAAAGATAGTGTTTAAAGCTCCTATAGAAGATCCTACTTCAATAATAACTACAAGCTCTAAAACAAAGAAAAGAATAAGTGAAAGAAAGATCTTCTGCATATAAACCTACTTATATTTTATGGTTCTAATTGTTGGGTTTTATTCCAATTACTGTATCAGATTATAGGATTTTTGAATCTTTATTCTTAATTTCTAAAAGTGAAATTTGAACAGAAAACTTGAGAAAATTCTAAACAAAACTCATCCTAAGTTCTCTATCTACTTTTTTATATGTGGACACAGGCTACTTTTTACAATGCAAAAATACAAAATTAAGCTTTATGTAAGTAATTTAGTACATTGCAAAAATTGAATAAAATACCTCTTTTAGAGAATTTTCGCACGGTAATTTGTGCACATAAAACGTTTACAAAATAGTTTAAATATATTCAGATTTTAATTCAAATTTAATCTCAAATTTACCTGTATAAAAAACCGTAACGATAACAACTCAATACTTAGTAATATACTGTTTTTCCTTTGTTTCTACAAAATTGTGATAGCTGTCTTTTAATTGCAAAATATATCCAATTTGCTGTGAGAATCTTCGCAAAAAATTTTCATTTTAAAGATCTTGCACAATATGCCGTATACAATATTATTAGAAACACATTGGCAATAGTGCAAATAGCTAAATTTACATGTATTACCGATTGCAAAAATTGGTAGGACATGAATTTCTAGGTGCATGGTTATTACTTTATAAAAATTATAAATGGGGAATAAGTATGGACTTGCTTAAAAAAATGAGCCTTAGAGTGAAGTTAATGCTAGGTTTTGGTGTTTTAAACATTCTAATTATTGTTACATCCGGCTTTTCAGTAATAAATACTTCAAATAATATTGATGCTTCCTACAACGTAGAGCGTATTTTAGGTAAATCATACACTCGTGTGATGAACACCCAAAGAGCTCTAGATGCTGCTAATGACACCATTATTAGCTACCTGCACGGTAGAGCTAATCATGATCACAATGATGCTTTTATTACCGATTCTTTAGGTAAGATTGAAGAGATCGCTAAAGTATCATCTGTTATGAATGAGAACATCATCGGTGATCTGCCTTCATCTGATAATTACAAGAACAACATTCTTACTGTTAAAAAACAGGTTACTGAATTAGCTAATAGCTACAAAGAGAACGTTGTTCCTTTAGTAAGAGCTAATAAAATCAATGATGCTTTAGATGAATACATCGCTGACGTATTACCTCTAACCAACAGATGCTTAGAGTTATACCAGAAGTTAATTGATGAGCAGGTTGCTCTATCAACCTCTCTTACCAGAGCTAATACATCAAAGACTCCTATGTATGCTTCAATTGCCCTAGCAATTGTTGCTGTAATTATTGCTCTTCTTATTTCAAAGATTATTTCAGGCTACATTCAGAGAAACTTCTCACTGTTAGTTAAGTACATTGGCCGTATGGCAAAAGGTGACTTCAACTTCAAGATTGAAAATGAACTTGAAGATGAGTTCGGTCAGGTATTTGATTCAGCAAGTCAGATGAGAGAGAAATTAGGTAACTCTCTAGCTGATGTGGTTAAGTCATACCGTGACTTTGATGATAAGTTATCTAACATTCACAACAAGATTTCATCTGTAGCTGAAGCTATTGCTGATGCTGAAAGCCGTTCTGTTACTGTATCTGCTGCATCTGATGAGATGGTATCAACCACATCAGATATTGCTAAGAACTGTGAGAACGCAGCTTCTAACGCTAACGATACTCAGAACATCACTGAGCACGGCGTAAGCGAAGTTGAAGGTGTTATTGATGACATCAGAAACCAGGCTGAAAAGACTAAGAAAGATGCTGAGTTGATCTCAACCTTAGTAGATCAGACCAACAAGATCGGTACTATTGTTCAGACCATTGAGGATATCGCTTCTCAGACCAACCTCTTGGCATTAAATGCTGCAATTGAGGCGGCTCGTGCTGGTGAAGCTGGTAAGGGATTCGCTGTTGTTGCTGATGAGGTTCGTGCTTTAGCTTCACGCTCATCATCATCAACTCAGGAGATCACCAAGATGGTATCTCAGATCCAGTCAGATGCTAACAGCGCTAACGAGTCTATGACCAACACCTTAGGTGAAATGAATGATTTAGCAGAACGTGCATCTGGCGTTACAAACATCTTAAATGATATTAACAGCCATGTAGATGATGTAAACAGCCAGATTGGTCAGATTGCAACTGCAGCTCAGCAGCAGACTACTGCAACCTCTGAGATTTCAACTAATATGCAGGGCGTAAGCTCATTAACACAACAGAGTGCTAACAGCTCACAGGATTCTAATGTTGAGATTGAGCAGTTAAGAGAAGCTGCTAAAGATCTGTTAGAAAAGCTGTCAGCTTTCAAACTTGAAGGAATTTAAGTAAGTATCTAGCTATACTTTGTTTATGCCTCCAGACTCATAATTTGGAGGCATTTTTTATGTCCACACAGTTCTCTCTTTTAAGTTCTTAGACCCCATGCAATTTAATGCGTTTCATTCTTTGTGCGCTAGCTTAGCTACTCCTGATCTTTAAATTGCATATGAGACTATCCCCAATTTCCTGCTCTTATTTCCAAATCACACCTTCTCTCTTTCACTTATAACCATTTCCACGTGCAACTATCCCCCATACAACTATCACTCACACAACCATTCAATGTTGTGTCCGCGTTCGTGGCGCAGTGTGGCCATGTAACTGACGGTAGACACTTTGTTTACATCAAAGTACGAAGAGCCAATTTAAAAGGCAATATTGCTTAGGATAGACTTTCATTTGAAAAGATTGCTACAAATGAAAAAGGCTCTAAGAGTGTGGATCTTGAGCCTTAAAGATGTTCTCATGAGATGAATTTATTGATTACAGGTTAGTATTGGTACCTAACTGTAAAGTAGCTGACATCATTTTCTTAGCATTAGCAGCTACCTGCACTGCTGTCTGGTAAGAACGGTTAGCACTGATCATATCCGCCATTTCCTCAACAGGATTTACATTAGGTCTGTAAATATAACCATTCTCATCAGCTAATGGATGATTTGGATTGTATTCTTTAATAGTAGGAGCATCAGACTCAACTACACCCTTTAAAGATACGCCTACACCGTATGGTTCACCTGTTACAGGATCGGTTACACCGCCTTGTGTATTCTCTGCCATATAAGCTTCATCCATTGCAGCTGAGAATAATGGTCTTCTAGCCTTATAAGTTGTTTCAACAGATGAACTTACAGATTCAGCATTAGCTAAGTTAGAAGCTGTAGCATTTAAACGAACTGACTGAGCATTCATTGCAGTACCTGCAATGTCTAAAATTCTAAATAAACCCATTTTTCAATCTCCTACTAGCTACCAGTACGCAAAGCGTTTTTAAGCTTGGCAATTCGTCCGTTTAAAAAGGTTAATGTAGCCTGGTATTCCATGGTATTGTTCATGTATTTCATACGCTCTGAACTTACTTCTACTGTATTACCATTACCAGTATCAGCCTGATATGGAAGACGATATTTTAAGGTAAGTTCAGGATCATCTGAAATAGATGACTCATCCATATGTTTATCGTTGGTCTTTACCATTTCTGATGGCTGTTGCATCTGTACGTGTGCAGCCTGTTTAAATGCAATATCAAAGTCTAGATCACGTGCCTTGAAACCTGGAGTATCAGCATTAGCAAGATTGCCTGCTAACACTTCAGCACGCTGGTTTCGAATTCCCATGGTGTACTGATGAACACCAAAAACTTTATCAAAACCTAATGACATCTTTGACTCCTAAATGACGATAAACAAAATGTTTTCCTGATGCAGGTAATAAAGCAACTAGTGTGCCAAAGTAAAATAATGCTTATTTTATAAGGAGTTATTTAAGGATTGAGTTTTAAATGATGTTTTTTTGACATAAAAGCTGAACGTCTTTTGAACAGTTCAGCTTTAATTTAGAGAAGAGAAATTGTTTTACTAGAAAGCGTATTTCTGAGGCTTTAGATGATAGATAATGCCTGGATTACAACGCATCATTTCATACTTGTCAGAAACACCTACTAAGGTCTCTGTTGAGCCTAGAATTAGATAACCACCTGGATTTAAGCACATGGTTAACTTTCTTAAGATGTCTGCCTTAACTTCATTTGAGAAGTAGATTAGCACGTTTCTGCAGAAGATCACATCAAAACGTCCCATCAGAGCATACGAACCTAGAAGGTTCATTGGCCTGAACTCAACCATTGATTTTACTCTTGAGTCAATTGCCATCATATTTGGGTGATGTGTAGGTCTAAAGAACTTCTCTTTTCTCTCAGCTGACAGACCACGAGACAGAGCATGCACATCATACTGACCACGACGACAGATTGATAACATCTCAGGAGACAGATCGGTACCAATGATTTGAGTCTGCTTAGGATCGATATGTAACATCTTTGACATCTGTTCTTGGATAACCATACCAATTGAGTATGGCTCCTGACCAGATGAGCAAGCTGCAGACCAAATTCTGACAGGGTACTTAGCTTTTTTAGCAAGCTCTGGCAGAATAATGTTCTCTAATGCCTTGTATGGATAAGTATCTCTAAACCACAAAGTCTCATTAGTAGTCATTGCATCAATAACTTCTTCCTGAGCCTTGTTGTTAGGCTTTTCTTCCATTGCCTTGTTGATTAGATCATCAACTGTCTGCACACGGAATTTGCTCAATAATGAAGACAAACGAGAATTTACTAAATACTGTTTACCCTCACCTAGAACAATACCGCACTTTTCTTCAATAAAAGCAGCAAAGCGACGATACTGAACATCTGTTACTTCCTGCTTTTCAGTTACTAATGAAGTCTTACCATCACGAGTAACGCTAATAGGTCTTACCTTTGGTACTGTAGATAAAGCAGCCTTAGCCTGTTCAATCTTACGAGTAAAATCTGAAGCACTAGATGAGAATGAACTTGTAGCAGATGCTGAAGCTGAGCTTGTAGTTGTTGCAGAACCAAATGAGCTTGTTGCAGGTCTTGATGTAAATGAAGAACCTGTTGTACCTGTTCTTAAAGAAGAGGTAGCAGTTGAGCTAAATGAAGATGTAGTTGTAGCTCTTGGTGTAAAACTTGAGGTTGACTGTGTACTACGAGTGCTACTTAAAGTTGAAGGTCTGGTTGTAGTAGTGGTAGTTCTAGCTGAAGACAATGTACTTGCTGAAGACAAAGTGCTTGCAGGTCTTGAGCCTGACAGAGTTGAGGTTGCACCTGTTCTTGAAGACAGAGTTTGAGTTGTACCAAAAGTACTTTTTGGAGCACTAGAACCTAATGATGAGATTGTAGTTGCAGTACGTAATGTACTTGTACCTAATGAAGCTCTATTTAAGCTAGAGCTAGCTGTTAAATTAGAGCTAGCTGTTGAATTAGAACCAGCTGCTGTATTTAAAGTAGAGCTTGACTGAAATCTTGAGGTTGAATTTGAACTTGTATTTAAAGTTGAGCTAAAAGCTGAACCTGTAGGACGAGTGCTGTTTAAAGTTCCAACTGAACTTACAGGTCTTGTTGCAGAAGTTGTAGATGAAAACGCAGAACTTCTTGTAGCAGAGCTTATTGTAGCAGTAGAACCTGTTGCTCCTGAGCTAGTAGCAAAAGGAGATGAACTAGTTGGATTTAAAGTCTTTACAGTAGATGTAGAGCTATTTAAAGCTGAACTGCTTTCAAATTTTGACACTGCAGGTTTTGAAAATGCATCTTTTGACACTGTATCTTTTGATGATAAAAGTGAACTGCTCTTAACAGACGAACCATGAGATAACTTCTTGTCACCGTTATCTGAACTAAATAATGCCATACGTCCAATGCCTATAAATACAGGGCTCAATACACATACAAATAGATTGGAGACTTATTCAAGTACCCAATCCATTTATTTATTATTATTGCTTTTTTCTTGTTATTAGACTTGTAACAACGAGCTATTGCTACAAGTGTTTAAATAACAATACTGTTTTATTGCAGGTTATTATTACTGCTTTTCTTTTACGTCTTTACCCATTACAAGATCAGCACCAGACTTACCTGCATTAGTAAGAATAATGCCCTTCTTTACAGCCTTTGCAAGCTCTAATGGATTGAACTTAGGGATAAAGTCATTAGCACCAGCCTTGCTTACCATGCCAAGGTTAAATACACCTGACAGTGAGGTATGTAAAATTACGTAAGCTGGTTTTAATGAAGGATCCTTTCTGATTGATGAACACAAGGTGTAACCATCCATCTCAGGCATTTCAACATCGGAAATAACCAATGCGACCTGCTGATTGATAGGTCCTTTTGCAGCCATTTCTCTTAAGATGTTATAAGCCTCACGACCATCATGAGCCTTAATTACCTCAAGATTTAGCTTCTCCATTGCGGCAGTAACCTGATTTAGAGCAACTCTTGAGTCATCAGCAATTAAAACCTTTGGTTTATGCTGCTGAATGAGTTTTGCAAACTCCTCATCATATACTTCATCAAGATCCTGCTTCTCAAGCTTGCTAGGAGAAATCTCTTCTAAGATCTTCTCAACATCGAGGATTTCAACTAACTCACCGTCAATCTCGGTTACAGCAGTCATATAGTTGCTGTCACCTGCACCCTTTGGAGGTGGCATGATCTTGTCCCAGTTCATATTCAGAATTCTTTCTACACTTGAAACTAAGAATGCATGAGTTGAACGGTTGTATTCAGCAATGATGATGAAACACTTATCGATATCTTTTGATGGGCGGCCACCAATTGCATAAGCAAGATCGATTACAGAAATTGTTTGTCCACGAATATGTGCCACACCAACTACATACTTCTGTAATTTAGGCATCACAGTAAGTCTTGGGCAAGGCAGGACTTCTCTTACCTTAAAAACATTAATACCATAACGCTGGCGTAGACCTGAGAGCTTAAAGAGCAGGAGCTCCATACGGTTCTGTCCCACTACCTCGGTCAATTCATTGACGGAATCCATTACACCAATCATGTTGTTCACCTTGCTTTTTATTATTAATAAATTGTTGATGATATTTTATAGAATAATTAGCAATTTAGACTATAACTAACAGAAAATAAAGAAATTGCGGATCAAGTCACACCCTCTTTATCAAATCTGATAGATAGATATGATTAATAGCAATTTTCTGCCTACTCTCATCACTCAAAACTCTAAAAAATCCCAAAGCTTTAAAACGTTTTCATGAATTCAAAACTCACATTATTCAAATGTCATTTGATTTTCCATGAAATCTAAAATCAGCATTTGTGATATTATCGTTAAAGTGTAGTTTAGTCTTGTTGTTTTTCAACTCACAAAGGTGGAAATTTTTGAAAAACTTGCTAAAAATTGTATCGACTGTTTTGGCCATTTTCTTTAATGTATTCTGCATTAATATTTGCCAAGCTTCTGTTGAAGAAGCCGATTTTTTATCAAACGTCGCAAAGCAGTATATGTTAGCCCAATTTGATAATGATCGCACTGACAAAAAATATCTAGTTAAGGCCAGCAAGATCGATCCTAATCGAGATTATGGTGGCAAATGCTCAGGCTACCTCACTGCCGAACTTGTAGGTGGTGAGATTAAAAAGAGTAATGTCGTCAGAATTAAGTGTGCAAGAAAAAACAATCCTTATACTGTAAATGTACCTGTAACCGTAAGTGTCATCAGAGCAACTACTATTGCAGCTGCTAATATTCCTAAGGGCAGTACCATTACAGCTGATCTTTTAGAAGATACCTATGTAAATGAGAGCACTAATACCTCTGCTGTCATTACTGACAAATCCATGATTTTAGGTAGCAAAGCCAGACGCGATATTCGTGCAGGTGAACAGATTAAAGTTAGTGATTTCTGTGTAGTAGCAAAAGGTGACATTGTAACTATTGTAGCTTCTACAAATAATCTTGAGATTAAGACTCAGGGACAGGCTCTTGAAGAAGGTAAGATTAATGACCTTATTCAGGTAAAAAATGTTAAGACTAAAAAAGTAATTCAGGCTGTAGTTACTGGCCCTAACACTGTAAAAGTTATCTTTTAGTTAATGGCCTAATACAGAGGTGAAAAATTTCTGTAAAAAAGCCTAAAGAAATCTCATATTTACCGATAAGATACACAGAAACAAACTCACAAATAAAATTTGAAAACAAGGCAAATTTTATTTGTCGATGTAGGCAAAAACAGTTAAAATTTTTACAAAGATTTGGTTCTAGTTTTTTTTCAAAAAATTTATAAAAATTTGCTCAAGAAAATTAAACCTGTGACGTTAAGAAAATAACAGGAATAATTAATGCGTAAAGCATAATAGATTTAAAGCTAGAAGAGAAAAGATTTATTGAGGGTAGTATCATGGCAATCGATGTATTATCAGACCGTTCTTATAACGGTATAAAAGAATCAGTTGCTACTGCCAAGAATGTAGCAACTAATACAGCAAAAAGCGCTGTAGCTCAGAAGAAGGTAGCTGTTCAGTCTGATGATGTCGTTCTGACTGATTCTGCCAAGACCTTAGCAAAAGCAACTGACGCAGCTAGAAACGCATCAGGTATTGATGAAGCTAAAGTTGAAAAGCTGAAAGCTGCAATTTCTGACGGTTCATACAAGATTAATTATGAATCAGTAGCTAATAAGCTGATTGATTCTGAAGATGAGTTAAGCTCAATCTTTGGATAGATTTAAATACTGTTTGCAGGAGAACGGTATTGAAAAGGTCTCAAAGCAATTTGAGGACTTTTTGTCTATGTGCAATTTGTTTTCTAATTACAGTTCCTGTAAGAAATTTCCTACCACTTAATTCTTTTGTGAAATCACCAAACCAGCAATGGATAAAACCATACCTAAAAGAAGATATACTGTAAGCTTTTCATCAATACAGATCACCGCTCCTATTGCGGTTACTACTGGAGTTGCATACAAATAGACATTGGTCTTAACTGAGCCTAGATATGCGATAGCTTTATTCCAGATAAGAAAGCTTAAAGATGAAGCTAAAACTGCTAGGAACAAGTAATTTACAATGTTAATTGGCTTGATTAGACAGTCAAATTTAAAATCATAACCATAAAAAGCCATGCAAGGCACAGTACATAACACTGCATAAAAGAATGACTTAATCGTCATAACCATGGTACTGATCCCCATTCGGTGGAGTTTTACCACGTAGACACTGTAGAGTCCCCATACAATGGCACAGCCTAAAGCCATCAGATCGCCTTCAGGATTAAGCTGCAAACTCAATGATGAAAAGCTCAAGCAGGCAATACCAGCCATTGCTATAAAGAAACCTAAAAAGAAATACTTGCCTAATTTCGCGCTCTTGTCTATGAGTCTGTTTAAAAGAGCCACAAACAGTGGTGCTGTGGATACAATCAAACTTACGTTTGATGCATTAGACATTCTCAGGGCGTTATTTTCAAAAACGAAGTAAATAGTTACACCATAAAAACCACAAAAGGCTGAATATAGCTCTACTCTCCAGGAGATGAATTTCAAAGCACGTGGTGCTAAAAGAAGCAATGTCAAAGTAGCAATGACAAAACGATTGAATAAGATTTCAATTGGAGAGAAATCTCTTAATAAGACTTTTGAGCTCACAAAGGTCATTCCCCAGAACAGAATTACAATCACTGCACATAAGTGAGCTACTATCAATTTTCGTTGCATAACTACCTCTCTTGACACTGATTATCCACTGCTACTTTTACAAGATCAAATCTGACAATTTAAGTTCCATTTCTAAGCATTATTTAAATTCTCAAAAACAAAACTTCGAAGAAAAAATCCTTAATAAAAAACAAGTTATCAAAATAATTTTCTAAAAAACTTATCTTTTCAAAAATATTAATGCTAATATACAGCTTATAGCATTTATATGCTGTATTTATATTAACAAAGATATTATTAAAGGTTATAAAAATGAGTATTTTTAAAGGAATTACCAAAAGAAACTTTATAAAGGACTATGACGAAAAAGACGGCTTACCATTCTTTCTGATGGAAGATTTTGAATCACTAGACTGTGATGAAAATGCAAAGCGAAAAATGACAGCAGCTCTACGAGACATGTATCCTAAATTTGTAGAGACATTGAATGATGAGTCTTCCTACTACTCTTTAATAGAAAGGTTTTACGCAAAAATAATGGTAGTTGACACTGAAAACCAATACAGTTTTACGCCCGAACAGAGAAGCAGAATCAATAACGCAACTTTAGAGTTGTTAAAGCACTATCCTGATAACTTTTCAAGATTTGACGATCATAATATGATAAATAACAATATATATTGGTACAGCGTCAATTGCTCAAACTTAATGTGCAGTGATAAGGACGAGTTATTTAGAGAATATGGTATATTTGGAAGGATCAAAACCTATTTGTGTGTTTCAGATCCTAACAAAATGCTAGAGCTCTTTACAGAAGCCATAGAAGTGCTAACCAAAACAGGCCATTGTTTTGATGCCAAGGTATCTGCTTATAAAAGACACGATACTATCTGCTTGTGGGTGGTACCTGAAGTTTTACAAGTTGTAAAAGACTTTGCAGATAAGCATGCTGAAGATCTTTGCTGTGCGCTTCCATTCGTGCCTTTTAATGGCTATGTAGGACTTTCAAAAGAATTCAACCTAAGCTTCAATGCTGCTATCACAACGATTATTTCCTCTTATTTCATGACAGTATCTGATCCAAGTGAAATTTCGGTGGAAGGTTTACTCAAAAACTACTTGCATGCAGTTTTTACACCTACCAAAAATGATGTAGACAAAGAAGATCAAAAGGCTCAGATTGCAAATAAACTACATGAAAATATTAGAGAATTATATTTAAGAGAACATTTCATCCTGTTAGATTCTTTTAATGCCATTCTAAGTAAAAACTCAATTGAAGAATTAAAGGCTCTTCATGAAACTCAACTTGAGGATGGACGATTACTAATGAATATTAAAGACAAATATATTCATACTTTTGACCAAATGACATATCTTATTCCTAAAGATAAAAACTAACTTTAGCTCAACTTTTTTGAATCAACAGATAGCTAGTCTAGCATTTTGATCTAATATAGTCCGATTGTATAAGGTCGGACTTTTTTAAGACCAATTTGGCTTACAAAAACAGATAGCGTTTTTAGAGAGTTGAAAGATAAATTGCTAAAGAAGAGTATTTCAACGATTAAAAGAATAGAAAAATAAATTCGGTAATTAGATTTTGTAAATTTGCCCCATCAAGTTCGCCTTAAGAGCCAATAAGCCACCTTCTAAGATTTACAAAACTTGTAGAATTCATAAAACATCAGTGCAATAACGCCCAAGCAAGCTATCATTCCGAAAACGAATAAGATCGCACAAAATGAGCTCATCAACCTTGTCACCTTAAGTTGTTACCATCTTATGATTTGTTATCTCTATGAATTTCATAAAGCATCAGAGCAATAACTCCAAAGCAAGTTATTGTACTCAAAGCGAGTAAAATCGAACAAAATAAAATCAATCTTTCTACCTTCTTACGTTTGTTACCTTCTTATGATTTATTATTCTTACAAAGCTCATAAACCATCAAAGAGAGAATTCCAAAACCGAATAACATTGCCAAAATAAATAAAACTGTAGCAAATATCATTTATAGCTAATCCTATTTCTAAACGAGCAGTAAGAGAGAATTTCTAGAAGATCACATACACAATCTTCTTCAAAACAGAATTGATAACAACTGATATTTTGTACTTGTGCTGGGGGCATTACCATTAACTTTATTATGTTGAACAAGAAGCCCTTTTATTTTATGCACAAGATCCTCAACTGTACAAAATGAGCTCATCTACCTTGTCACCTTAAGTTGTTATCATCTTAAGATTTGTTATCCTTACTAAGATCGTAAACCATAAATAAGATGGTTCCAAAAACGGATATCGTGGCAATAATAAAAAGAATTGTACAAAATAAGATCATTCTTTCTACCTTCTTACGTTTGTTACCTTCTTATGATTTGTTCTTCTTATAAAAATCATAAACCATCAAAGAGATTATTCCCAAACAGAAAACAAACTCAAAAATAAATAGAACTGTAACAAATATCATTTATAGCTACTCCTCATTCTATATATACAGAAAGAGATAAATCCAAGAATAGAAGCTACTGCCACCATAATAGCAAACTCTAGCTTTTTTATATAAGGAGACACTTCATTGCTTGCAAAATGAAAACCGATAATTTCATTTCCAATTTTTACAACATCAAACTCGTCAAAGAAGAACACATATGAATAACCCCAAACGGTCATCATAGAAGCAACGACAACTGGGAACAAAAGGTCCAACAGTTTTGCCTCTCTTAGCTTATTTTCGATATTTTCCACTCTTGCTTTGAGTTTAGAGTTTTCTTCCTTTAAATAAAACTTTCACAAAATAGCGGACTATAAAAATCACCTCAAAGTCCGCTTTCTTA
>OMZC01000100.1 GCA_900315395.1 uncultured Gammaproteobacteria bacterium | reverse complement strand
TTAAACCGCATTGTTATCTGCATTTTGAATTAAATTCCAAATGCAAAAGTTGAGTTAAGTAATAATCAGATTGCTCTAGTATATAAAAACAAAAGCTCTTTGAGCAGATTTTTTTAGGATCTTTGAGCTTTTATGGTATCTACAGACAAAAGCACAGTAACATGTCTTAAACTTCGGTAAAAGACCTTTATCTTGCTATCTTTGTCCAGGAAAACTCTGTACAAACTTAATGGTGATATCAGGGAAAGTGTCCACAAACTGAATTTTAAAGTCTGGAAATGAGTCTACAAATTGCCATTTACCACACTTATCAGCAAAGGCATTAACCGTTTGTACATCAAGATCTTCAAATGAAGAGACTACCTTTACTTTAATATCAGGAAAGGAGTTAACCACCTTTACCTTGCCATATAAAGGAATACCGTTATATGAGCATGAAGAGATGTTTGAAGCACTGGCAGTATTAACGGTAAGAGTAAGAGTAAGAGTAAGAGCCAAAGATACCAAAGACACTAAAGAGAAAGACTTTTTGAACATCATATAAACCTTAATAAAACTGACTAAATTCATCAAAAGCAAACATTCAAAAGCTAATCTAAGTATAATTTTTCATAGATAGAATATTTGCGACTTTATGAAAATATTTTTCCTTAATGCGATAAGATAAAACAAACTAAGGAAAGAGTTATGCTCAAATTCAAATTTAACCAATTGAGATTAAATAAATTGAGAGCTTTAGTAAGTGCCTCAATTTGTACAGCTGTATTTTTAACAGTGCCTTTTTCAATATCAGCTGTAGCTTATGCTGAAGATAACATTGTAATTCCTGATTTAGGACCTGCTGGTATCCGTGGTATGACCGTACAGGCTGAAAAGAATTACGGTGAGTTCTTTATGCGTAAAGCTAATGGCGCAGGAGCTGTAACAGCTGATCCTGTTTTGAACGAATACATTGATACTGTAGGTTCAAAACTAATCATGAATGCAAGCAATGTCTACTTTCCTTTTGAGTTTTTCCTCTCCTCTGATAAGAGCTTGAATGCTTCAGCTTTTTTAGGCGGTAAAGTTCAGGTAAATGCTGGTCTATTCCATTACACTGATAATGAAGATGAGTTTGCCTCAGTTTTAGCGCACGAAGTCTCTCACGTAACTCAAAGACATATTGCCAGACTCATTGAAGCTCAAACTGACAGAACTCCTGTAAGTGTAGCTAGTATCATCGGTTCAATTGTAGTTGCCCTAATTAACCCAACCGTAGGTATGGCAGCCCTTTCATCAAGTACCGGACTTTTAGCTCAGGCTGGTATTAACTTTACCCGTGATAATGAGTCTGAAGCTGATAGAGTAGGACTTGCTGTATTAAATCGCGCAGGCTACAACCCTATGGCTATGAGTGATTTATTTAAAAAGCTCTTAGCTCAACAGGGTAATATCAATCCTGCTTTTAGCATGTTAGTAGATCACCCTCTATCTGAAATTCGTGTAGCTGAGACTTATAATCTTGCTAAGAACATGCCTAAAAGACAGAACTCTAAAAATCCTAACTTCATGATGGCAAAAGCTCGTGTAGATGTACGCTATATGAAGTATGACCTCAATTCTTTAAGAGAAAGACTTCTAAACTCAAGAACCGTAAATTCTGTTTATAAGAACTATGCTTTAGCTTTGATCTCTCTTGAGAATAAGAAGTTTGATGAAGCATCAAGTTACCTCTCTAAGCTCAATCTCCCTACTAACGATTTTGTACTAGATGTCTATACTGATATTGATATTGCTCAAGGTAAATATCAGTCAGCAATCTCAAGACTAAAACCTGTCTATGACAGAAAACCTAATGATGGTGCGATTGCTTTAAATCTTGCAAATGCTTATGTAGAAGGCAAACAGCCTGATGGAGCAATTAAAGTTTTAACAGCTTTTACAAGAAAACGTCCAAATCATGCTTTAGCAACAGATCTTTTAGTTAAAGCATATTTCCAAAAGAAAGATAAATGCGACGGTTTCCAGACAGCTGCCTGGAACAGTGTATTGAACAGCAACTACAATCAGGCTAATGGATTTTTAACT
Source organism: uncultured Gammaproteobacteria bacterium (assembly GCA_900315395.1). Classification (GTDB taxonomy): domain Bacteria; phylum Pseudomonadota; class Gammaproteobacteria; order Enterobacterales; family Succinivibrionaceae; genus Succinivibrio. The sequence goes on along the minus strand of OMZC01000100.1, from coordinate 2,734 downwards.
GATGCTCTGCATGTATGTACAGGCAATGACAGAGAAATTGTCAGAGCCAAATTTAAGAACTATAACTATCTAAGAGACTTCGACGCTCAGTTTGAAAAGCAGCAATAGTAAAAAGAAGCAATAGTTAACCAACAATAGTTAATCAACAACAAAACCACCTTCAGGAGCACAAACTACAAAGCTACACATAGCTTGTAGTTTGTGTATAGCCTATCGTCTTTGCAAAAATTATGCATTTAATGCGATTTTTGTCACTTTTTTGATTATTGTAGTAAACTACTCACAGTTTTAACTAGGACTCTTATGTGTATAAGAGCTTAGAAAAGTTAATAAGAGAGATAAAAATGGTACAGTGTGTTCATTCTGTAAAAGAATTAAGAGAAATCATTAAACCTTTAAAAGCTCAAGGTAAAACAGTAGGTCTTGTACCTACCATGGGAGCATTACATCAAGGTCATGCCTCTTTAATTTCTACAAGTGCTAAAGAAAATGACATCACTGTAGTAAGCGTTTTTGTAAACCCTACCCAGTTTGGTCCAAGTGAGGACTTTGATGCTTATCCAAGAACTTTAGACAGTGATCTTAAAGTTGTTGAGAACGCAGGTGGTGACATTGTTTTTGCTCCATCACCAAAAGAGATGTACCCATCTGAGGATATGACTTGGGTTGAGGTAACAGGCAATATCACTAAGGTTTTATGTGGTAAAACAAGACCTATTCACTTCCGTGGTGTTGCAACTGTTGTATCAAAACTATTTAACATCGTAGGACCTACTAGAGCATACTTTGGTCAGAAAGACGCTCAGCAGGTTGAAGTTCTAAAGAGAATGGTAAAGGATCTGTTCTTTGATTTAGAGTTAAGAGTAGTTCCAATTAACCGTGAAGATTCTGGTCTTGCTAGAAGCTCAAGAAACACCTACTTAAACGCTGAAGAGAAAGCTGCTGCTGTAGTTCTGTCTAAGTCATTAAAGGAAGCTTTAAAGGCATTTAAAGCAGGCAACAAAGATGTTGAGGCTTTAAAGGCATTAGTAACCGATATCATCAAGAAAGAGCCTTTATCTGATATTGAGTACGTAGAATGCTATGGCTTGCCTGGCTTATATGAGTTAGATAAAGAAGTTAAAGCACCTTCTCTGTTAGCTTTAGCCGTAAGATTTGGTAAAACTCGTCTTATCGACAATATTATTCTGGAGTAATCATGATTTATACCATGATGCACGGCAAGATCCACCGTGCTACAGTAACTGAGGCAAACCTAAACTATGTAGGTTCTATCACCATTGATGAGGATCTACTAGATGCAGCAGGTATTTTGCCTGGCGAAAAAGTTCAGATTGTAAATAATAACAATGGTGCAAGACTTGAGACCTATACCATTCCAGGTAAAAGAGGTTCAGGTGTGATCTGCCTCAATGGTGCTGCAGCTCGCTGTGCCCTAGAAGGCGATATCGTCATCATCATTGCTTATGCTCAGATGGACGAGAAAGAAGCAAAAGCTCTTGTTCCTAGTGTGGTTTTACTTGATGAGCACAACCACATTGTTAAAAACTTTAAAGAGAAAGCTGGACACACCGTTTAATGAAGATCTTAAAATTCATCACCGACTACATGGCAGTCGGTGTGCTTTTAGCAGGCATTTTGGGCGTTTTCTGTCCTGATTTTTTCACAACATTTAAAGCTATCACTCCTTACCTCTTAGGTTTCGTAATGTTTGGCATGGGTTTAGGTCTGTCCTTCCATGACTTCTTTAATGTTGTAACTAATCCTAAGACTGTAATTTTTGGTATTGCAATGCAATTTGTAATGATGCCTTTAATTGCAGTTATTCTTACTCAGGCAATCCATATTCCACCTGAGTTTGCTGTAGGTATGTTATTAGTAGGTTGTTGCCCTGGTGGTACAGCATCTAACGTATTAACTTATCTTGCTAAAGGTAATGTAGCCTTATCTGTATCAATTACTATTTGTACAACCTTACTCTCACCTATTGTTACCCCTGCAATTTTCTATTTAATTGCTCATAACAGTATTGAGATTAAATTCTGGGCAATTGTTCTTGATATCTTAAAGATGGTGGTTGCACCTGTATTTATTGGTGTTCTAATCAACGCTCTATTAAATACTGTTGCTAAAAAGATCTTTGTATTTATGCCTTTCATTTCCTCAGTTACCATCATGGTAATTGTTGCAATTGTTTGTGCACTTTCAGCAGAAAAGATTGGATCATCTAGCATTCTCTTATTCGTGATTGTTTGCATGCACAATATCTTAGGTATTGCTGTAACTTACATCATCTCAAGACTATGTAAGTTCAATAAGCAGGATAGCCGTACTTTAGCTATTGAAGTTGGTACTCAAAACTCAGGTTTAGGTATCATCCTTTCATTACAGCATCTAACAGCTTTTGCTGCTGTCGTAGGTGCAATCTTTAGTGTGGTACAGAATATCATCGGATCTATCTTTGCAGGCTTCTGTAAGCACGGTAACTCATCAGATGAAGCTGTGCAGATGGAAGTTGCTAAAGATCAAAACTAAGCTAGAGTTTTTTAAAGCTAATAGAAAGCCTGACGATGTCAGGCTTTTTTATTTGATTCCAATGCGACTTACTTAGTCTTCTGAGGATTGGAATTTTATTTCGCGGATTTTGTAAGTTTTTTATGACATAGCAATCCGCGAACTACAAAAGTCCGATTTCAAAAGTCGGACTTTTTGTTACATCTCTTTTTCAATCTCA
>OMZC01000103.1 GCA_900315395.1 uncultured Gammaproteobacteria bacterium | reverse complement strand
AATTTTTCTTTAAAGATCAAAGGGGTTTACCAAATTTAATTTATAGAACTCCCCATAACAATATCAATGAAGCTGTAAACAAAGGTGTAAGTGGTTACCTGTTCGGTCAGATCATGCACTTTAGAGGTCTTGAAGGTGAGTTCCGTTCAGCATTCGAGAGCTATGCATCTGAGGACTTAATCGCTATCTTTAACAAGAACATGAAGGATACAGGTGTTTTAGATAGAGTAATTGGTTGCTACTGGACCGCTTTTGACTCATATCAGTTAATCGTACCTCAGGGTGAGGAGCAAAAGAAATTACCTTTAGCTGACTGGTCATCAATCTCTCAGTCAACTAAAGTTGCTTATGAGAACACTACTAATGCTGTTTTAAAAGAGCTTTTAGCTTTAGGTAACAGCAAAGCTGACAGCGCAAAGTACAGCTTAGTATTTGCAATTGTAATTTCAATTATCTTAATTGCTGTAATCTTAGTAATTTCTACCTTAGTAATGACCAGCATCACCTCTGCATTACACCGCTCACAGCACTTAATGGAGAAATTAGCTAAAGAAAAGGATATGACCTTACACTTAAATGCTGAAGGTCACAACGAGCTGTCTTTAATGGCTAAAGCATTCAACAGTTTAGTTAAATCATTTAACGAAGCTTTAGTTGCTGTACAGGATCAGGTAAATCTTGCAAGTAAGTCTGTTGAAGAAGGCGTTGACAAGATGAACCAAACCAAGCAGTCATGCGAAGAGCAGCAGTCTTCAACCGATACCATCTCTGCTGCTATGCACCAGATGAGTACTAACATCGGTGAAGTATCAAAGGTTGCTCAGGATGCAGCTAACGGTGTTAAGACCGCTCGTGATTACTCAATCTCATCTGAGGCAAGCTGGAATGAGTGCCGTGAGAGCTTAGAGAACTTAACCGTAGGTCTTAAGGACGCTAGTGAGTCTGTATTAGAGCTTAACAAGGAAACTGAGCGTATCGTTGATATCTTGGATATCATTCAGGGTATTGCTGAACAGACCAACTTATTAGCTCTAAACGCTGCAATTGAGGCTGCTCGTGCTGGTGAATCTGGTAAGGGCTTTGCTGTGGTAGCAGATGAAGTTCGTAACTTAGCTATGAAGTCTAAGGATTCTACAGAGCAGATCAGAGCTCAGATCGACAAGTTAGTATTAGGTGCTAACCACGCAAATCAGAGCATGGAGATCTTACAGAGAGATGGTAAGAAGAGTGTGGATATGGTTATTACCTCTGCTGATGCCTTCACTCAGATTAGATCAGAGTTAGATAAGATCACTGACTTAACTAACGTTCTGGCATCTTCTGCTGAAGAGCAGGCTTCAGTATCTACCCATATTACAGAGCGTATTACCTACATCAAGGATGCTTCTAACGAGATCCATGACTCTGCAACTAACACTGTAGATACCTTAAATCATTTACAGGCTGAGTTCACTAACCTTGAGGATATCGTAAATCTGTTCAAGGTTGAAAGAAGCTAATAATATTCGTAGAATGTCCTTTAAAATGCCCTTCGGGGCATTTTTTTTTGATCTTGTAAAAGATAAAGGATTTTAGGTAGGTTTGTACGGTAAGGGCTTTTTCTGGACTAAGTCTTAGAGGTCGATAACTTTATGATGAGATTTAGATTTACTGCGGTAAGCATAAAAGACAATTGCTTACCGTAGAGATTACTGCAGATTAGATACTACAAATTCAATGATAAAGACACCTGCCATCATGATTAAAGAACGCATGATGTCATAGTTAAGATCAATGAACTTGGTGATGTTTTTAAAGCACTTAAGAGTTAACATGATTTCAAAAATTCTTAAGTTCTTAGAGCCAAAATAAGAGATAAGAGCACTAGCTACCAAACTTAAGATCATGCATAAAAACATCATACCTGATGATCCTATAAATGATGTCAAAAGCAAGGTCATGCCCCATACGAACAGAGTTCCAAAGTTCCAAGCCATAGTTACAAACTTACGTCTGTACTTTAAGTTAGCAAAGAACTCAACTAAGCCCATACAACAGTCTTTAGCAAAGCTCTCTGACATTAAGTGCTGTGTTACTTTTAAAAGCTTCTTAGAGAGCACCTTAGTTAACTCCTCTTTACGGGAAGCTACGATACTCTCTAGCTTTGCCTTCATGCTAAAGATCTTACTGGTATAAGCATCAGTCTCGACAGCCTGATTCTTTACCCTCTTTGTCACCAGATCAAAGTCATACTCAAAGGCTCTTAATAAGGTGTAAAAGATGTGATCTTTTTTAAGATTATTTAAAACAAGGATCTTAGCATCAGCACTTACTAAAGAACGACCTACTGAGGTATCAATAAGATCAGATCTCATGGATGAATATACATAGTCTAGTACTGGAGGGATTACTAAAGGTACACCTGAAGCTGTTGCCCAATACTCAAAGATCTTATTGATACCAGCGATACAGAACTTTAAATAGCCTATAGAGTTTTCACACTTATAGGTCATTAAAAAGTGGTAATCCTCCTGGGTATCAGCATCTGAAAGCTTAAAATCCAGTGAATCTAATAGCTTTTGGTAACAGTTATAGTCGATAACTGATGGAGGTGGAACTGAAAAGCAGTCTTCTGCTTTTTCAAATTCAATCTTAATTAGAGGTGCACAGTGAGTCTCTAAATAGACCTGTCTTTCAACATAGATAGAGCCTTTACCCTTACACTTCTGACAAGGGATCTTTTTAGCTCCACGACAGGTAGGACACTCAATGTAACCGGTCTTTTTACAACGGGCACAACCACCATCTCTACCCTGACAGGATGGGCAGATGATCATGCCAAAGCCAGAGCAGTTAGGACAGTTCATTTTCTGAGAACCGCCACAATCAGGACAGGTACATTGACCTTTAGCCTTTCTAACTGACAGACGGTTAATCTTATTTCCAAGTTTGAAAAGCTCTGAAGGGGTCATACCTTCTAAAGAACGGCTAAAGCTTTTTTGGATGGTTTTATCTTTTTCTAAAACGTCGCGGTTAAAACGCTCAAACTCTTTTAGAGCTTCTTCATCAACAACGTTTTCAGTACCGACGACATTTTTAATTACAGTGTCTTTGGATTCTACGGTATAGAACCAGTTTGCTAAAAATACAAAAGTAACTTCAGAGAATAAAGGATCAGTAAAGCTTACTGTATCGGGTCTGACATCGACCTTACCTAATAACTCTCTTAAAGGGACTTTGATATCTTTTGACATTGTACTTATTTATAAATTACTTCTAAAAAAGATTAACTTCTAAAAAGATTAACTTCTAAAAAAATTACTTCAAAACGTCTTATAAAAAATGACCGTTTACAATCAGGATAGTCAACAATCCAATGACAACAGAACCTAAGATCAGTCTTATTGACTGCACAGCTTCAACTGTAAGACTAGGAACTTTTTTAAGCCTGTGGGTTAGCTTCAGCATGCTTACAGCAGAGTAATAACTCCAGTTTTTAGTAAGCGCAAAAGAGGTAAAGGCACAGATGATTGAGGATACACACATCATCATGATACCGCCCACAATATTAGGAAGCATATAACCTATGAGGATCACTAACATCCAGGTTACCAAGGTTATACCTGCCCAAATCATTTTGGTTTTAGGATTGAGTACCATCAGCAAAGGCACAAATGATATAAGATTTTTAGCAAAAACTCTAGCAAAATCTTCGGAAATATAACCATGAGCGTTATCAGTCAGTTCTTTGGTAATACTGTCTAATAACTCCTGTTTTACCTTGGTCTTAATATATAAAAGTCTTGAAGAATCTTTGTGCTTTGCAGCAGTTAAAATTGACTCTACGGTAACACCTTGAGCTACTGCCTGCTCTTTAGCAATCTCCATCTCATGTCTTTCGATGGTTCGGATGGTTTTAGCTAAGATTGCTTTTGAAGCTAATGCTTTTACACACTTAATCTTTTCATCAACATCATCTGCTGATGCAATTAAAGTATCAGAGAGTAAGTGTGACTCGTCGTTGAAGACATAATCTAATACTGGAGGCTTACAGATTGAGCGTAAGTTCTTATGTCCACAGATAATAAAATCAAAAGGCTTATCTACACCCATTAAGTAGACATGAACTGCATAGCATGGAGTAATACCCATGAAGTTTACTGAGTAGCCACGAGCAGTTTCATTACCGCTAGGTTTACCTGAGAAATCAGCAGCCTCAATAATGGCCTTTTCATCCTCTTTTGAAAATGAGGTGATCTTTTTGTCTGTTCCTGGAACTTTTAGAGAAATACTGATCTGCTTTTTGCAGTCAGCATCATAGATAACCTCTCTATCTACAATCACCTCGCCTTTACCCTGACAGTCTTTACACTTTACTTTACCGGTACCGTTACAGGTATGGCATTTAGCATTACCAGAGCCATGACATACAGGACAGGTCTTAGCAGTACCATGACAGGTAGGACATTCAATAGTACCCTTGCCTCCACAGTTCTCACAGGTAGCACTACCGGTACCATGACAGCTCTTACATCTGGTTTTACCAATTGCATTGATACGGTTAAAACAGATGATCTGACCTGAGAGGGCTTTTAAGTCTTCAAATGAGGCTTCTGAAAGATGTTTTACAAATTCTTTGGTCTTAGCGCTGTCTTTTTCTAATTCTTTAGTATTAGCTAATGTGAATTCATCTAAAGCACTAGTTGAGAGGACATGAGTTTCATCACTTACTGAACGCAGGATTTTATCAGAGCAACGGCACTTGAAGCTCCAATTCATAGAATAGGATACAGAAGCACCAAACTCTACTAAGTCTGAGATCCTAAAACTTGCTGTAGGTACACCACAGCGTGAGAAGATAGCTGCAACAGTGTCATATAAACGCTGCTTTAGCAGCTCAAGATTTGCCTTTGGCTCTTGAGGAGTGCTCTGTTCTTGATTTTGAGTAGTAGTGTTTTCCGCGCTCTTGTCAGGTACGGTCTGATTCTGTGCAGGTACAGTTTTTACCTGTGCAGCTTTGTCATTAACATTACCGTTCTCTGCTACTGTAGTTGTTTCTTTGCCGCTTTCAGGCATACATTATCCTCGTTCATAATTCTTATATTCTATCGGCACTTTATGAATATTATTGACTCAACTTTTGCATTTGGAATTTAATTCAAAATGCAGATAACAATGCGGTTTAA
>OMZC01000104.1 GCA_900315395.1 uncultured Gammaproteobacteria bacterium | reverse complement strand
TGAGATTGAAAAAGAGATGTAACAAAAAGTCCGACTTTTGAAATCGGACTTTTGTAGTTCGCGGATTGCTATGTCATAAAAAACTTACAAAATCCGCGTAGTTAGTCTTCACTGAATCAATGTTACTGTAGTCAATCAGTTCAGGATCGCAAAGTACTGAATCCATGATCTTAACGCCGTTATCATAGGAGAAGTCATCATTAACATCTACAGGCTTGCCTTGACTGATATCGGTTACCATCTGAACTACAGTGTCACATAACTCATTTGACTTATAGATGGTCATACCTTGCTCACCTTTTTTGATGTGCTCTAAACCTATAGGCGTTGAGTCGCAACCGGTGATCTTTGGCATATTCTCAGCTGTATAGCCTCTCTTCTTTAAGGCAAAGATAACGCCGTCAGCAATACCATCGTTAGGGCATAACACAGCATCTAATCTTTCGCCGTTTGGACCATAGCCTACTTTATCTAAAAGTTCATTCATTCTCTTGTTAGCTAAATCAGGACTCCAGTTTTGGGTGCTTGTATCAGCTTGTTTTACCTGACCTGATTTTACTGTTAGATAACCTAAATCAATGAAACCGCCTAACTTTCTCATAGCGCCTTCATAGAAGATCTTAGCGTTATTGTCATCAGGAGAACCTGTGAAAATTTCAATGTTCTTAATGCTGCCAGCACCAGGATGTAACTGATCAACGATATACTTACCCTGCATTTCACCAATCATCTCGCTATCAACAGATGCATAGTAAGTAGGAGCATCAGTGTTCATGATTAAGCGGTCATAACTGATGATAGGGATCTTTTTATCCTGAGCAGGTTTTAAGGTATCAACTAATGAACCACCATCAATTGAAGCGATAACTAAAACATCAACATTTGAGTTGATCATTCTTGAGATCTGCTTTAACTGAAGACCATTATCTAAGTCACCTGCAAAGAATAACTCGGTGTCAAAACCTGCAGCTTTTAGCTTGTTATTAAGCATAAAGCCTTCAGTGTACCAACGAGAGTCATTCTGTGTTGGGAAAGCAACTCCGACAGTAAACGCATTAGCTGCAGTTGATGATAACAATAATCCTGAGATAACTGCGGTTAATAATACCTTTGGTTTTAAAAGTGAATTTAAAATTTTCATAAATTGCATTGTCCTGAAAATTGCAACTTAGTTATTCCTTCTGTATTCGACGGATTTATCTAGTTGCTATAGTTCGCCTTAATAAAAAGTACGCCTTATCGTTTGTTCGTATATCGTCAGAATTTTTGCTTTTATTAAATTCTTTATATCTTTATGTTTTGTAATCTTTAAGATTTATTAAATTTTGTTATTAGTAATTATTACTGTATTAAGTATAAATGACATCGGCAGTTTTTAAAGTAAACAACATGATCAAAAGTGAAATTTGTTACGTAAATCATAAAATCTTTGGTCTTGGTTTTTACTTGAAAATTATTAGCACAAACAGCATGAATAAAAGAACAATGTTCATAAAATGAACCTTCGCTGTGCGCTTTTTGAAACGATTACGGATGTGTATTATATATAATACAAATTTCAAAATGTGAGTATTGACATAGTCGTGCACAGACAGAAAAAAAGCAGTCAACGACTGCTTAAAATCTGGTGCGCCCTAGTGGACTCGAACCACCGACCCCCACCATGTCAAGGTGATGCTCTAACCAAGCTGAGCTAAGGGCGCTTGAAAAACTTGCACATTATATCAAGAAAATTCAATTTTTCAACAATATGACAAATCAGAAATTGGTATCGTTACGATTATTTGAGCTAGCTTTGATTTCTTAACTTCCGTTTTGTTTCTTCTACTTGATCTGTAAAGAAAATGTAATTTTTAGGTTTGTAAAATTAAATAAACGGTTAAATTAAGAAGGTCAAAAGAAGCTACTTTTGTAAATTGAGTACAAGATGAAATCTTGTTGTTTAATTTATAAAACACTCAATAAATGAATACACCTAATGCGCTTATTACCTATATATAAATGGTTATTTCTCCTATTGTTTTTCTTAAAAATTATCCATTGCGCACATTTTCTTAAAGGGAGTATAATCCACTCTGTTTACAGGCAAAGTAACAGATTTTGTCTCTATAAAAGCAATCTTTTACAGCTCTATCTTTTACTGCTTGTATGTTGTTGCTCTGTGCAAGGCCTTGTCGAGTAGTGCAAGGATAGATACAGGGGACATTAACTTCAATTTTTTAATTATGGAGCCTTGAGATGCAAGGTATGCATCGAGGTTAGAAAATGCCAAAAATTACACTTCCAAACGGCGACATCAAAGAGTTTGATAAGCCAATTTCCATTTATGATTTAGCTTTAGCTATCGGTCCAGGTTTAGCACGTAACTGCGTTGCAGGTAAAATTGACGGTCAGTTACATGACGCATGTGATTTAATCGATCACGATGCTGAAGTCTCAATTATCACCCCTAAGGATAAAGAGGGTATTGAGATCATTCGCCATTCATGCGCTCATTTATTAGGTCATGCTATTAAGCAGTTATGGCCAAATACACAGATGGCTATCGGTCCTGTTATCGACAATGGTTTCTACTATGATGTTGATATCGACCACAAGTTAACCGCAGAAGATCTTGAAGCTCTTGATAAGAGAATGCATGAGCTAGCTAAGACAGACTACAAGGTTGTAAAGGAAGTAGTTGATTGGCAGAAAGCTTATGACACCTTTGAGTCACGCAATGAGCCATACAAGAAGTTAATTCTTGAAGAGAATATCGATAAGTCAGATAAATCAATCGGCTTATACCACCACAATGAGTACATTGATATGTGCCGTGGTCCTCATGTTCCACGTATGGGCTTCTGCCAGTACTTCAAGTTAACTCACTTTGCTGGTGCTTACTGGCGTGGTGATTCAAAGAATAAGATGTTACAGCGTATTTACGGCTGTGCATTTGCTTCAAAAGATGAATTAAAGACTTACTTAAAGCGTAGAGAAGAAGCAGCAAAGCGCGATCACCGTATCTTAGGTAAGAAGTTAGATCTGTTCCACTTCCAGCAGGAAGCTCCAGGTTTAGTATTCTGGCACAATGATGGTTGGACCATCTACCGTATTGTTGAGAACTTCATGAGAGAGATGCTACACAAGTATCACTACATCGAAGTTAATACCCCACAGATCATGGATAGAGTATTGTGGGAGAGATCAGGTCACTGGGATAAATATGCTGAGAACATGTTTACCACCAAGTCAGAGAACAGAGATTACGCAATTAAGCCTATGAACTGCCCAGGCGCAATTCAGATCTTTAATTCACGTACTCGTTCATACCGTGACTTACCTATTAGAATGGCTGAGTTCGGTAAAGATCACCGTAACGAGCCATCAGGATCATTACATGGTCTTCTAAGAGTAAGAGGTTTCGAGCAGGATGATGCTCATATCTTCTGTACTGACAGCCAGATCTTAGACGTAGTTTCAGACTGCATTAAGATGGTTTACGATGTTTACGATGTATTCAACTTCCACAACGTTGATATCAAACTGTCAACCCGTCCTGAGAAACGTATCGGTTCAGATGAAATCTGGGATAGAGCAGAAGAGGACTTAAAAGAGGCTTTAAGAGCAAACAATCTAGAGTTTGAGTTACAGCCAGGTGAAGGTGCTTTCTACGGTCCTAAGATTGAGTTCACCTTACATGACTCTTTAGGTAGAGCATGGCAGTGTGGTACCGTACAGTTAGACTTCTCATTACCAGCACGTTTAGGTGCTGCATACATTGGTGAGGATAATCAGGAACACGTTCCTGTAATGATCCACCGTGCTATGTTAGGTTCATTAGAGCGTTTCATCGGTATTCTAACTGAGGAATACGCAGGTTCATTCCCAACATGGTTATCACCATGTCAGGTTGCTGTTATGAACATCACTGATGACCAGTGCGACTATGCAAAACAGGTTTATGAGAAACTTGATGCTGAAGGTATCCGTGCTAAGACCGATCTGCGTAATGACAAGATTGGCTTTAAGATCCGTGAGCATACCTTAATGCATGTTCCATATTTGGTTGTATGCGGTGCAAGAGAGGCTGAGCAGGGCAAAGTAGCTGTTCGTACCAGAAAAGGTGCAGATTTAGGTACAATGACTGTAGAAGACTTGATTAAACTCGTAAAATCAGATATTATACAGCGCAAAAATATGCCTGATGCCGATGTTGAGATTGAAAAATCAAGACAGGAAGCTGAGGCAAACAAGAAAGATTAACGTTTCTTAATCTTCTAGGTTAAACTTTGTTAGGAGTACTTGCTATAAACAACAACAGAAAGACCGGTAAAGCTTTACAAAAGAACCGGATTAACAATGACATCAGATGTCGTGAAGTACGTGTGTTAGATGCTGACAATGAACTAGTTGGTGTTATGCCAACAGTCGATGCATTACGTATGGCTAAAGAACAGGGCGTTGATCTTGTAGAGATCAGTCCAAATGCTGAGCCTCCTGTATGCAAACTCATCGAGTATGGCAAGTATCTTTATCAGAAGAGTAAAGATCAGAAGAGCAAGAAGCAAAAAGTTGTTCAGGTTAAGGAAATCAAATTCCGTCCTGGTACAGATGAAGCGGATTATCAGGTTAAACTACGCAACCTAATCCGTTTCTTAGAAGAGGGCAACAAAGCTAAGGTAACTCTGCGCTATCGCGGTCGCGAAATGGCACATCAGTCCTTAGGTTTAGATGTCCTAAAGCGTGTAGAAAATGATCTATGCGTTGAGAAGGGAATAGCATCAGTAGAGTCTGCTTCACGTGTTGAAGGTAGACAGGCTACTATGGTGTTAGCTCCTAAAAAGAAATAGTTGCAGGGGTTGAAAGTCTTTAGGTAACTAAAGCTCCTGTACTGTGTTTAACTGCTAATAATGCGGAGTATATAAAATGGCTGGTAAAGTCAAGGTCAAAATGAAGACCGATAGAGGCGCAGCAAAGCGTTTCAAGAAAACTGGTAGTGGCAGATTTAAGTGCCGTCACCAGAACCTACGTCACATCCTGACAAAGAAGACAAGCAAGCGCAAGCGTCAGCTGCGTAGCATGGTTTCTGTTAAGCAGTGCAACTTACGCGCAGTAGCACGTATGTTACCTTACGCATAGTTTGTGGAGGATATGACAAATGGCAAGAGTTAAACGTGGTGTTACCGCACATGCTCGTCACAAGAAGGTTTTAAAGGCAGCTAAGGGCTACTATGGTGCTCGTTCACGTACTTTCCGTACTGCTGTTCAGGCTGTAACAAAGGCTGGTCAGTACGCATACCGTGATCGTCGTCAGAAGAAGCGTCAGTTCCGTGCTTTATGGATTGTTCGTATCAATGCAGCAGCACGTCAGCACGACTTAAGCTACAGCCAGTTAATCAATGGCTTAAAGAAGGCTAACATTGTTATCGATCGTAAGGTTCTTTCAGATCTTGCAATCAATGATAAGGTAGCATTCCAGGCTATTGCTGAGCAGGCAAAGGCTGCTTTAAACGCTTAATTTAAGCGTTTAATATCTTAGATCCCAGAACTCAATGAGCTCTGGGATTTTCGTTTTTGTGATCCTTTTTAATACATCCTCAAATTTTATTTGACCTCTCTTTTCCTTGTAGTATCTTTTACTCATACACAACAATAAAAATAATTCCCAATGTTTACCCAACAATAAGGATCCATTATGAAAATTCATAAGCTGGCCATTATCGGTTTAGGCCATGTAGGTTCAGAAGTTCTGACCAAAGCTGTAGCATCAAATATTGCAGCTGAAATTGCTTGTATTGATATTAAAGAGAACGTAGCTTACGGTGAAGCTCTCGACATTTGTCACTCTATCTCTTCACCTATTAACCGTAACATTAAGGTTTACTCAGGTGGTTTTGATACAGTAAAAGATGCTGATGTCATCATCTGTGATGCTGGTCCTAGCATCTTACCTGGTCAATATGAGCGCTTAAAGTTAGCTAAAGAGAATGTTAAGAACATTACAGAGATCATGACCGAGGTAGTAAAGTACAACACTGATGCTATCTTCATTATGATCACCAATCCTTTAGATGTTACTACCTATTTAGCAGCAACCAAGTTCGGTTGGAAACACGGTAGATTGTTCGGTACTGGTACTACCTTGGAAACCTTAAGATTCAAATACATCTTATCTCGTCATTTTGGGGTAAATCCACAGGACATTCAGGGCTATATGTTAGGTGAACATGGTAACTCAGCATTCCCTGCTTGGAGTACTGTATCCATAGGTGGTATCAGATTAAATGATCTGCATAACTACTTCCCTGAGGTTAAGTTAGATAGAGAGTTAATCCACAAGCAGGTGGTAAAGACTGCATACGAAGTTATGGATGCTAAAGGCTGGACCAATACTGGTATTGCCTCAGGTGCTATCCGTTTAGCTCAGTCTGTATTCTTTGATGAGAAAGCCGTAGTTCCTGTATCAGTACCTCTAACAGGTGAGTATGGCTTAAAGGATGTAGCTTTATCTCTACCTTCAGTTGTAGGTAAAGATGGTGTTGAAAAGAGACTTGCTCTGCCACTGCCTGAGGATGAGTTAGAACTTCTATACAAGAGCTCTGAGTGCATTAAAGAAGTTTTAAGAGCATCTAACCTCATTTAGCCTTTTCTATTAAATCTGTTCTAGAAAGGGCAGATTTAATTAAGATTTGGGCATTAAAAAAGCCTGCGAACTTATAAAGTAGCAGGCTTTTTTGATGAACTGAATTTTTACAAAACTAAATTCTCTCTGATTTTGTAGAAAAGTATGCCATAACAAAATGTAAAAAAGTATAAAATCGG
>OMZC01000106.1 GCA_900315395.1 uncultured Gammaproteobacteria bacterium | reverse complement strand
ATATCACCTTAGGCTTTATAATCAAAAATCATATTTTAAAGAGCAAAGTCGGTGCTGGACCGCTTATATTTAACGTTTTAACTCAATTTTTGAAATGCAAAAGTTGAGATTCTTATATTTTTATTTTATTGTACAGAAATGAGTTTTTTGTTTAATTATTTATAAGGATGTGACGAAAACAAAAAAAGGCCTTCTAAAAATAGGAGGCCTCTCAAGAAATTTAAACTTTAATCTGAAATCTTCTTAACAAAGATAGTTGCTAATGGAGGCAGATCAAGCACAATTGAATGATAGTTGTTCTGATATGAAATGTTTGAAGCAACAATTTCATCAGAACCAGTACCATAACCACTACCCCAATACTTCTTATCATCAGTATTTAAGATAACCTTATAAGTACCAGGTGTTGGAACACCTAAACGGTATGCTACATAAGGTACTGGAGTGAAGTTAGATACAGCCATGATGCAATCGCCATCATCGCCAGATCTTAGCATTGCAAAGATACTGTGCTCAGCGTCGTTTACATCTAACCATCTAAATGCTTCAGGATCGTAATCTCTCTTCCATAAAGCAGGTTCTTTCTTATACATAGCGTTAAGATCTTGAACTAGCTTCTGTACGCCCTGATGCTTAGGATACTTCAATAACCACCAGTCTAACTGAGCATTATCATTCCACTCTGAGCCCTGACCGAACTCTGAGCCCATGAAGTTTAACTTCTTGCCAGGATGAGCATACTGATAACCTAAGTAAGCTCTTAAGTTAGCAGCCTGCTGCCACTCATCACCAGGCATCTTGTACAGTAAAGAGTGCTTACCATGGGTAACCTCATCATGAGAAATTGATAGGATGAAGTTCTCGTTGTAAGCATAAATCATAGAGAATGACATCTCTCCATGGTGATACTTACGGAAGAAAGGATCAGTCTGCATGTACTCTAATGAATCATGCATCCAACCCATGTTCCACTTAAAGTTAAAGCCTAAGCCGCCAGTGCTGGTAGGACGAGAAACACCGGTAAATGCTGTTGACTCTTCAGCGATAGTTACAGCGTTAGGATGCTTTCTGTTAACTTCTTCGTTAAACCACTTTAAGAAGCTTACAGCCTCGTAGTTGATGTTACCGCCATCAACGTTAGGGATCCATTCACCTTCTTTACGAGAGTAATCCCAGTACAGCATTGAAGCTACAGCATCAACACGTAAACCATCAATGTGGTATAAATCAAGCCAAATTAAAGCAGAAGCAATTAAGAATCTGCGAACGGTATCACGACCGAAATCATAAATTAGAGAGTTCCAGTCAGGATGCCATCCACGTCTTGGATCCTCATACTCGTAAACACAGGTACCATCAAACTTAGCTAGACCGAATGCATCAGTTGGGAAGTGTGCTGGAACCCAGTCTAAGATGATACCAATACCATTCTGGTGGAAGGTATCAACAAAGAATTTGAAATCGTCAATAGTGCCAAAGCGTGAGGTAGGAGCGAACAGGCCTGTAGGCTGATAACCCCATGAACCTGAGAATGGGTGCTCCATGATTGGCATTAACTCAATATGGGTGTAGCCCATATTCTTTACATAATCTAGAAGTTCAACAGCTAACTGACGATAGGTTAAAGGCTGACCATTCTCATCCTTCTTCCATGATCCCATGTGCAATTCATAAATTGACATAGGTCTTTCTAACTTGTTGCCAAGCTGTGACTTCTGCCACTCAGCATCATGCCAAGTGTATGTTCTCTGATCTGAAATAATTGAAGCAAATGAAGGATATTGCTCGTGGTAGAAACCAACAGGATCAGCTTTATGAGGAAGACGATTGCCAAATGGATCTTTAATTTCGTACTTATAACGTAAACCTGCACCTAAACCTGGTACAAATAGAACCCAGTGACCTAACAAGCTCTTAGCCATTGGTAAACGGCGACCATCCCAGAAGTTAAAGTCACCGATTACACTTACTGCTGTAGCTGAAGGAGCGTAAACAGCAAACTTAGTACCCTTTACTTTTACTCCATCAACATCAACTTCAATTAGCTGAGCACCTAAGGTCTTATAGATGTTAGCAGGCTCTTCGTTCATGGTACTTAAACCAAAGAAAGCCTCATCTCTAAACTGATAAGGATCGATAACTTCAACTACTGCATCCTGGTAGGTTACCTTGAACAGATAGTGGAATGGCTTATCTACATTAACTTTTTCTTCAAAAAGTCCATCTGGATGAACTAATGTTAAATCACAGATGTGTTTAGTTCCGTCAATAGAACGAACTTCTACACTTTTTGCACTAGGAAGCCATGCTCTTAACAAAAAGCCATTTTCACCATCAACCTTTTGTAGACCTAAGGTTTCAAAAGGTTTGCCAATTCTTGCATTATTAAAATCATCGATCAGCATAAAGCTGTCCTCCTAGTTTATTCTCTAGCCAGGGTCATTGACTTAGTCATATCCCTTACGTGCTGATTTGCAAATATATCCTCAAGATCTGCTGTCAACTTACGACGCCAGTTTGGATACTCTGTATTGGTTCCTGGAACATTAACTGGCTTATCAACGCCAATCCAGTCTTCAATCTGAGAACTGAATAATGAGCAAGAACCTGTACACATATGGATCTGTAAAGCTGTTGCCAGTTCTTCATTCATTACAGATTCTTTTGCATTACGTGTGTAAGAATCAGAAATAGAACCTAAACCGTGCAAGCTATCTAAAATTCTCTGTTTAGAATATTCTCTTGCAGCTCTTAAATCATCAGCTTCTTTCTGTGTATAGATACCAAGTTTAATACCCAAATCTAAATCGAAGCAACCCCACCAGCCTACTAATGTTGGCATATCATGAGTTGTCAGTGCTGACATTGCCTGACTTATATAATCACGAGGAGCGATATATCCGCCATCCTGAGCCTTTTCATCAAAGAAGATCTTATATGAGAAAGCACCTACTTTACGTAGAGCTTTAGTTAACTCTACAGGAATAGTACCAAGATCCTCTGTAATCACCAAACACTTGTTGCGATGAGACTCTAGAGCAATGATACCTAAAAGATCGTGCATATCATAGTGAACATATGCACCAGTTGAAGCTGGCTCACAAGTTTTTGTAATCCATAGTCTGAATAGACCTGCAGCATGATCGATACGCATTGCACCGCAAGACTGCATATTTGCCTTATACATAGCGATCATTGGCTTGTAGGCACAAGCTTTAAGAGCGCTAGGGGCCATAGGAGCTAAGCCCCAGTTCTGACCTAGAGGACCTAGTGGATCAGGAGGTGCACCGATTGAACCTTTAGTTCTGAAGACATTATTAACATCAGCCCAAACGTCGCAGCTCTGTTTTGCAACACCTACAGCCAAGTCTCTGTAAGTACCGATTAACATGCCATCATTTTTAGCAGTGTTGTAGGCATCTGCTAACTGCTCGTTTGCTAAGAACTGTAAGTAGCAGTAGAACATAACATCCTGATGATGCTCTTTTCGCCATGCATCAACAAAGGTTGAATGGATGTCCTGATACTCTTTAGGGAACTTCTCCCATGAGTAAGCATCTACACCTTGGTTGTAGAAATACTGCTGCATTGCATCATAGGTTGCAAAGTTGATTAAATTCTCACCGCCTCTTTCAACAAATTCATTGAACTTGTTACCACGTGATGATCTCTTATCATCAACTTTTACGTGATCAAAGATCATACGTAATACTTGAAGCTTAGCTTCAATTACACCACGGTAATCAACGTACTCTTTATCTCTTAGAACACGTAGCTTCTGCTGGAATTTTTCTGAATTGATAAGATCCAAAGCTTCTTTGCAGTGAGCTAATTCTGGAACTGAATTTACAGAAATATAAACAATGTTTACCCAGTTTCTAGAAGATGGTGAATATGGGCTTACTGATGACTCATCAGGAATTGCAGGATAGCCTGCGTGCATAGGATTTAAACCTACGAACTGACCGCCACACTTGTGAACTCCTAATAATAACTGCTTAAGATCTGCAAAATCACCAATACCCCAGTTGTTTCTTGAACGAACTGAATATAACTGTGAGCTTACACCCCAAACTTTTTTGCCGTTTAAAATAGACTCTGGAGTGTACATCTTTACAGGAGTGATGATTAAAGACATTGGAATAGACTTTAAGGTCTTACCATTTGCCTTTACTACAACAGAACACTCATGATAACCATAAGGAAGATCTGAAATTATGAAATATCTGCGGATGTCATAAACAGTACCATCAACAGTTTTAAAGTCAGCAATTTCAACCTGCTCTAGTGGCAGTTCTCTATCAATTACACGACCATCTTCAAGTTTTAGTGAAACTGATAATGTTGCGTTCTCATCCTCACCAAATGATTCAGGAGTTCTAATGTAGAACTGTTTTAAATCCTCATCATTTATAACTTGAACAGGATCAAGTACATTCTTAAAAGGTTCTAATTCTTCTTTGTCTAAGATAGCCTGAAGTGCTTTCTCATCATCTACAGGATATCCTAAAATTTCAAGAACATTTTTTCTGCTCTCATCTGAAATTTTTACAAGCTTATTGGTTGCGTCGAAATACTCTCGAGCAATGCCTTTTTTATCCGCTAATAATTGAATGTCTATCATGAGTATACCGTGTTAACAAAATCTTTCTTGATAAGAGAAATCCTCTTTCAAGAAAAAATAACTTACAAATGTGATTATAGTCATTAATAATACTCAATACCCTTGATGTATGCTTAAAAATTGAGATTTTGAGGCGTTTTTTTGTTAAAAAATTTGAGCAAGGCTGTATTTTGAAAAAGAATATGAATAAGTTTCAATTTGTGCATTGACGATAACAAAAGTGTAAAAAATTTTGATAACCCAACAAAACCGCTCATCAATGCAAGTTCAAGAAATAATAAATGCTGTGATTTTAGACAATATGCATGTTAAATAATGAAACAAGACGAAATTTTTTTTCATTTTATTGTAAACGTTTAAATTAACTTTTTGTTGTTAATAATCAAAATGTTATTTTTATCTAATCTAGTTTATAGATTAAACAATTCTATTTTTAACACAAAAATAATAAAAAATATGTTTAAAAATCACAAACAATCGTCTAAACTAAGTGCGCTTTTTAGTTAAAGCTACTTTTATAAAAGTGATCGGTTATAGTGCTCAATCTTGACAAAACCGAGAATTAGAGTATCTTTTAACTGTTTTAATTTTTGTCAATTGTTAACTACGGGTAACATTTAATATGACTATTAAAGTTGGTATTAACGGCTTTGGCCGTATCGGTCGTTTCGTATTCCGTGCTTCAATCTATCGTCCAGAGTTAGGCATTCAGGTTGTTGGTATTAATGATTTATTACCACCTGATTACATGGCTTATATGTTAAAGTACGATACTATGCACGGTCAGTTCCAGGGCAAAGTAGAAGTTAAAGATGGTCACCTGGTTGTAAACGGCAACACCATCCGCGTAACTGCTGAGCGTGATCCTGCAAACTTAAAGTGGGGTGACATCGGTGTTGATTACGTTGTTGAGTCAACTGGTTTCTTCTTAACAGACGAGTTAGCACGTAAGCACATCCAGGCTGGTGCACGTCGTGTTGTTATGTCAGCTCCTTCAAAGGATTCAACCCCAATGTTCGTAATGGGCGTTAACAACGACACTTATGCTGGTCAGGATATCGTTTCTAACGCATCATGCACAACAAACTGCTTAGCACCTTTAGCTAAGGTTATCAACGATGAGTTCGGTTTAGAGCAGGGCTTAATGACTACTGTTCACTCAACAACTGCTACTCAGCGTACTGTTGACGGTCCTTCAATGAAGGATTGGCGTGGTGGCCGTGGTGCTGCTGGCAACATCATCCCTTCATCAACTGGTGCTGCAAAGGCTGTTGGTAAGGTTATCCCTTCATTAAATGGTAAGTTAACTGGTATGTCAATCCGTGTTCCAACACTAGACGTTTCAGTTGTTGACTTAACCTGTACCTTAAAGAAGGGTGCTTCATACGCTGATATCTGTGCTGCTATCAAGAATGCAGTTGCAGGTCCTATGAAGGGCATTATGGATTACACCGACGAAGCTGTTGTATCTTCAGACTTCTTAGGCAACACCCACACTTCAATCTTCGATGAGAAGGCTGGTATTGCTTTAACCGATAAGTTCGTTAAGTTAGTATCATGGTACGATAACGAAATCGGTTACTCAAACAAGGTTCTTGAGTTAATCAAGTCAATGGAAGAGTCAGGCAAATAATTTTTGCTAGATAATTTCTAAGAAATGCCCCTTAATTGGGGCATTTTTGTTTTTATACATTGCTAAAAAATGCGCCTAAAGGCGCATTCTTTTTAAACCAGACTTACTCAAAGTCTTCTTGTTTTAAAGGAGTCTTTTCTTGTAAGTCACATTTAGCCCTTTTACCTAAAACTTCATCTAAAAGATATGGTTCTAAACCTAAAGCTGGTCTTACAGAGCGCACATGCTCTTTAGTTAAACACTCCCCTTTCTTAATATTCTTTACAAGGTAAATTGAGCGTCTGCCCATTCTCATAGGATATTCATCATCCTGTAAATGAATTCCCTTTACACCTAAAGATTTAGCCACCATCTTACAGTCTTTTACAAGTTTTATAAGATCGTGCTTTTCCATTGAGAAGGCACTGTCAACACCACCGTTTTTCTTATCATCGGTAAAGTGTTTTTCAATCATATCAGCACCAAGTGCAGTAGCTGCAATATCTAATTCATCACCTATTGCATGATTTGATAAACCACTTCTGCATTGGTATCTTTCTTTTAAGAAAGGAATGGAGTTTAAATTAAACTTTTCAGGATCAGCAGGATATCTGCTCTCACAGTGAAGTAAAGTAAGATCATCAATGCCGTGACGTCTAACTACTGCAACAGCTCTGTCTATCTCTTCTAAAGTAGCAAGGCCTGTTGACATCACCATAGGCTTACCCTTTGAAGCACAATAATCAATTAAGCCTGTGTCATTTAATTCGTATGAGGCAATCTTATAAACAGGGCAACCTGCCTCCTCTAAACAGTCAACATCATCATATGAGAAAGGTGAACTAAACAGAAAGATCCCGTGCTCTTTAGCATGATTGAACAGAGGTTTCATCCATTCACGAGGTGTTTTAGCTTTTTTATACAGCTCATAGTAGGTCTGACCTCCCCATAGTCCACCTTCTAATTTGAACTCTTGTCTGTCAGAATCTAATGTTAATGAATCCTCGGTATAGGTTTGTATTTTTACAGCATCGGCTCCGCACTCATGAGCTAATTCCATAAGCTCAATAGCTCTGTTTAAAGAACCATTATGATTTCCTGACAATTCAGCTACGATGAGAGGCATTTTCTTATTTTTATACATATTTCACCTATAAAAAACTCCGATGACTTATTTTAGTTATCGGAGTTTAGTGTAATTTATTCAGTATTACTACTGTAATCAAAGGAAATTGTGAAGGTTCTATTCCTTTACACAGAACGTTTTACATAGACGGAGTGTCTTACATAGAACGTAAAGCTGCAATTCTCTTTTCTAATGGTGGATGTGACATAAAGAGCTCTGATACAGTTACAGGTCCGTTGATGCATAGAGCCTGCATATAGCTCTTATCTTTACGTTCTTTAGGTTGAATACCACGCTTTAAAGCTTCTAAGGCACCAATCATACACTCTTTACCATTTAACATGGCAGAGCCAGCATCTGCTCTGTATTCTCTAAATCTTGAGAACCACATCAGGATCATGGTTGCAAATAAACCAAAGACCATCTGCATGATAGAGTTAATTGAGTAGAACATCATGGATGAGCCAAAAGATACATTGCGATTGTCTGAGTTGTTGCCTCTTGTAGCATTTACAATGGCAAAAGCTGCCACATATGAGAAGAAGTAAACAAAGGTATTGAGCACACCTTGTAATAAAGCCATGGTTACCATATCACCATTTTTGATATGAGAAATCTCATGACCTAATACGCCAGTGACCTCTGACTGGCTCATAGAATTTAATAATCCAGATGAAACAGCTACTAAAGCAGCATCCTTTGAAGCACCGGTTGCAAAAGCATTAGGATCAGGTGAGTTATAGATACCAACCTCAGGCATTGCTAAACCATCTTTTTGAGTTAGCATTCTGACTGTGCTCAGTAAAAAAGCTTCCTGCTGATTTCTAGGAGTGGTAATTACCTGTACGCCATAAGCTTTTTTACACATTGTTTTTGATAAGAACAATGAAATTATAGAACCTACACATCCAAAGATTGCACACATTACTAATAATGAAGCATAACTTTGTCCATCAATCTGAATACCAAAGATGTTTAGTAGGATTGAGCCTACGATGCTTACAAGCAGTAACACTGCAATTTGCATTGCTATATAAAGTAATATTCTCATTTTTCTGTGTCCTCTATTTTCTAAGAGCTTACAGCAATATGCTTATCTGTAACTTAGAGCTTGAGTAATCCTAGTTTTAAGATCTTAATGATTTTACTTACACTTGATCTCACCATCTTTAAAAGTACAAGCTCTATTGTCTTCAACATGGCTATAGATCATCAAGATTAATTGTCAGATCTTTCTTTAAATGCTTCTCGTCTTCATCAGACTTGTTTAAATCTGAATTGATATCTACTCCATTTAAAGTGATCTTATTACCATTTAACTCTAATACAGTTGAATAGTTACCGCCATCTGATGATATAGCGCCAGATCTTAAGTAATCCTCAAGACCTACCTTGTATTGAGAATCTACCCATTCATCAACAAAATCTACAGGAGATTTAGCAAAGAGCTTTAAGTAGATATTCTCAGGCTTTTTATCATTTGCGTTAAATGAAAGAGAACTCTCTCCTTGGAACTTGGTCTCTTTACCGTTATGCAGAAAAGAGAAGTTCTCAAGATTTACCTTAACTGGTTTTGATAGATTTGAAATAACGCTTTGCATTGGATCATCTGAATGCTTAATGGTCTTGATTAAGTTCATAAGATTGATACTGTCTATTGAGCTTTCATAACTTAATTTAGACAGATCATAGAAAGGAACTGTTTGCCCCTCTCTGATACGAGGGAAAGCAAAATAAGCATCCATTGAACCATTTGAACTTATCTTTTGGTAACCAGCATCTTTATTGGCAAATGAGACTTCAACGTTAAAGTTCTTAACAGAGAAACTGTCTCTTAGAGTTTTATCTTTAACATTGTCATCAGGTTTAAAGCCGATTAAATATAAAGTAGAAGCATCAGCTGACAGCTCATCAAAGGTAATGGCAAATGAGTCTAATGCTAGTTTCTTAGTTGAGAGATTAAACTTTGGTTTAGCTTTGGTCTTTAAATTCTGAAAAACTAAGTTGTAAGCCTCGCGACCAGAATAGATGTCTTGTCCTCGACAGTTGATACCTGAGAAGGAAAACAAAGCATCGATAGAATTTAAGCTTCTACCGGACACTGTAGTTACAGTGTCTCCAATTCGGCACCTTCCATCCTCAAGATTTAACTCAAAGCCTGTAGTTCTTAAATTAGCATCACCTTTTAACTGCCATGGGTAGAAGTTCACCTCACCTGTCATATCAATTACAGGTAAACCTATTGATGAGAGTAATTCATCGATATTACCGTCATAGTTTTCTTTTTGAAATTTAACTGTAAAGGATGATACTGAGAAGGTAATATCAACTAAAAAGCTTGCTCTTATCTCACCTACAGGAGAGTCAGGGACAGTAATTGATACCTTACCTTTCTTAGATAAAAGAGAACTTGAAACAGGCTTATACTGGATTTTGGCATAAGACTGTCTTTCATTGACAAGTCTTAGCGCATCATTGAATTTGCTGTCAAAAATATAGCTTGCAGCAAATGCTGAAGCTATCAAAATACATAAAAGAAAGCCTAGGATAAAAGCTAACAGCTTTATAGGTTTACGCATAACTATCTTTCATCCTGAAGTTTAGCTAAGATACTGCCACTTTCTTTTAGAGCTTCTTCAGAGAAATCACCAAAATATTTTCTTACATTCAAGAATCTTTCTGTAAAGGTATCAACATCTACGTCTTTGATTACCTTTAACTGCTCTTTAAGGCTGTTTACGAATTTCTCAATTAACTCGTAGTTCTGCTTTGATGACATGATAATGTCTGCATACAGACGAGGATCCTGAGCAAACAGACGACCTACCATCATAAGTTCTAAGCGATAAATAGGGCTTGAGAGATCTTTTAACTTCTCAAGATCTGGAGCAATTTCACTTAAGAAATTACCATAGCCATAGGTACTGAAGTGGCGTAATGCCTGAATGATACTCATAGCTCTATCGTGCTCTTTAGCTGAACATCTGCAGATATTAGCGCCCCAAATACGCAGTTGCTCTACTAAAAACTCTGAAGCTTTTTCATCACGCTCAGGTACAGTGACCACAACCTGTTTTACTAAACTTTTAACATCAGGTCCAAACATTGGATGAAGACCTAAAACAGGACCTTTGTGATACTTCATCATTGCTTCAACAATAGGAGCTTTTACAGAAGTAAAATCACATAAGATCTGATCGTCTCTTAAAAGAGGGGACAACTGTTTGATGACATCAATAGTGATATCAATAGGTACTGAGACGATAACGATTTTAGCGTTCTTTAAATATTCTGGAGCTTTATCCCAGCCACGGTGACCAAAGGAGAAGACTCTATATCCTGACTTTTCAAAGTAATCAGAAAAGATCCTGCCCATACCTCCGTTACCGCCGACAATCACTACGTCGCCATCAGTCTTTAAACAGCGTGGATAGTTAAAGTCAGTGTTTGAACAGAGTTTATATGACTCACGCAGAACTCTTTTCATAATGTCAGATAAGAGTCCTTTTGGCAGATCATATTCTCTTGCTAACTTTTCACAGTTATCAATTACAAAGGCTTCTCTTTCATGAGAGTAAGCACTTACTCCAAGATCCTTTTTACAGGAAGCTGCTTTTATCACAAGATCCTGACGACGTTTTAACAGACTGATTAACTCTTTGTCAGTAGCATCAATTTGTGCTCTTACATTCTCTAAATCAACAGCACTCATTAGTCATCAATCTCATCTAAATAGTTATCAACGTTTTTATCTTCTTTATTTTCCATAGAAGTATTTGGATTTACCCTACCCTCTTGGTACATGAGATAGACCTGACGTAACTGAGCATAAGGATCAACAGCCTTATCAATAGCCTCTTCTTGTGGAATTAAAGAGGCACGTGCATCAATACCGTTAATTACGGTACATGCAATTGAAGTCCATGGAGTTACAAAATAGTAAGGCCAGTTATCTACAGCTGAAGCATGGATGCCTCTTTCTGTGGTAGGACCATATGCTGGCACCATGATGTAGGCACCCTGATCGACACCTGCTTTACCCATAACAGTATTCATAGTCATGGATTTTTGTTCTAGTCCCATGTGTTTTGCTACATCAATTAAGCCTAACAAACCTACTGTTGAGTTAATTGCAAAACGGCCTAAAGAAACACCTGAACTTACGGGCTCACCTACTAAAACATTGTTTACAGTATTGTTGAGATCTGAAAGATTTGAAAAGAAATTATGTACTGATGATTTTGCAAAATCAGGTAATTTTGAGTAGCCATGAGCTACAGGTCTTAAGAGATATCTATCTAAAACCACATAATTTAATTTCCAGAAAGCATTTCTATTGATGTATTCAATAGAATCAATTGAGTTTCCTGGTAATACTGACAAACCATAGCTGTAATCAGCATGACTTGCCTTTACAGAAATCTGACGTGGAGCCATTGGGCTGTAATTAGAATGAGATGCACTAGCTTCAGTGATAAAAGCCATAGAAATTAGTGCAGTGCATAGAATTTTTTTAATCATATAGACCTCACATACATAACCTATATTTTACAACATGAAAAGGCTTTTTTCTGTTGTTAACTCATAGATGTCTAAAGATAATTTCACAAATGCGTCAAAGATCTGCGTATCAAGATTAGTATTTTGCTATGATATACGCATATACGTATATCTAAATAATCAGTAAGCTTCCATGGATACTATAGACGTTGATTTAAAGACTTCTGTCGATAAGTCCAATACCGATCTAAATAAGACAGAGTCTGGTACTAAATCTGAGGCACAAAAAGCTCAGATTAATGCTAATGCCACTGCTAAATATGTCAGTGTAATTTCAAAGCACAAAGGTCTTTTGGCTGAATCTCAGTCAAGGACTTTTAATCAGTTAAATTCAAGCCTAAATTCCTTTGTAAAGGATAGTTCCTCTATTGCCAAAGAATCCTATAACGAGGATTCTGCCCTTATGGGTCACTATAGAAAACTTACTGTACAAGTAATTAACAGAGATCCTAACCTGCAGGAAAAAGTAGCATCTGATTTATCCTCACAAAGAGAAATGGTGCGTTCTCGTGATGCTGCGCAGGTTTTAGAATCAGATTTAAAGAATCTGCCAAAAGTACTCTCAGAAGGCACTGTTGCAGGACAAAATCTTGGAAAATTCATCTGTCAGAGCGTTGTAAACCTTACTGATTACGAAAACATGGGAGCTGGTTTACAAAGAGATTTGGCTATAAGACAGGTATTTGCTCCAACTGAAGAACTGTCATTACGATCAAAACAGGCTACAGCTGAAGTCCTATCAGCATCTATTGCTTATGTAAAAAGCAATCAGCCTGAGGTATTAGCTACATTAAAACCTGAGCTTCAGGAAATAGTAAAACCAAAACCAGGTTCTACCACTCCTCAGGTTATGACCCGCTATCTGCGTCAGGCTTTAGATGAGTTTCCTGAGGATTCAACTTATCTTGATATCTTTAAACAGAACAAAAAAGTTGAAGAGTCAGATGAGAACTTCAAAGATGATGTTTCAAAAGAAACCGCTAAAAGAATTCATGATCTGATTGCAAAAGCTGCACTTACTGCTAGAAAAGGTAATCTTTTAAATACCAAAGAAGAGATTGGTCTTGATAAGAGTACCGCAGTAAAAACAGACACTGCAGTTGCAAATAACAGTACTTCTGAAGAAAAACCTGTTGAGGCTTCAAAACTCTCATTATCAGAGCTTTCAGCTCGTGCTGCTAAACTGCAACAGCAGTTTAGAGAAGAGAGAATGAGATTAGCAAGTGAAGGTAAGTTACCAGATCCTGCTACAAAACCAAATTACGCATCTGATAACGATGCTAATAACATTGAGCTTACCAAACAGAGAATAGCTCAGGTAGATAAAGCTATTGATGAGAGAATTGCCAACAGCAATTCTCAGAGTAGTTTACAGAATAATTCACAGACTCAGACTGTAAAAGCAGAACCTGCCCTTACAGCTGAAGAAATTAAAAAACTAGCTCTTGATGCGGTAAAAGAAGCACTACAGGAGACAGTAAAATCTCAAATTGAAGCTAATCAGAACGCCGCAAAATTAGCTGCGACTGAAGCTGTAAATGCTCTAAAAGAAAATGTTCTATCTAAGTTTGAAGCAAATCAGAACACAACTAAAGAAGTAGCTTCACTCGCTGTAAAAGAAGCGTTAGAGCAAAGTAAACAGGCTCAATTAGAAGCTAGCCAAAACACTGCAAAACAAGCTGTACAAGAGGCTGTAAACTCCTTAAAAGAGAGTGTTTTCTCAAAACTAGAAGCTACACAGAATTCAACTAAAGAGATTGCAGCTCAGGCTGTAAGAGAAGCTCTAGAGCAAAGCTCTAAAGCTCAACTAGAGGTAAGTCAGAACTCAGCTCGTGATGCAGCTACAGAAGCTGTTAATGCTTTAAAAGAGAGTGTGTTATCTAAACTTACTGACAATGAGAATAACTCTAAGAGTGTAGCTGAACAGGCTGTAAAAGAAGCTTTAGCTAAATTTGAAGAAAGCCAGTCTCAGGCTAAAGAAGCTACTACTCAGGCGGTAAAAGATCTTAAAGAGAGTGTAAAAGCTCAGTTAGAGCAAACTCAGACAAGTGCCAAAGAAGCAGCTGCCTTAGCTGCTAAAACTGTGCTTGAAGAGAGCGCTAAAACTCAGAATGAGAATGCTCAAAACTCAGCAAAAGAAGCTGTAAAACAAGCTCTAAAAGAAGCTTTAGAAGGTAGTCCTCTTGCTAAGAATGACTTAAGACAAAATGCTTATGAAAAGAATCAGGCATTTAATATGTCATTTAGAGGTTCAGCTGTAGCTGAGTATGGCTCTTATAACATGGGGCCTACCCTGTCAGTTAAGATCCCTGATGGTGTAGCAGACTACACTAATGAAGATAATGCTGTTAATAACAGAAATGATCTTAGCTCTGTCAATACAGAACAAAAAGCTGAAGCTTTAAAAGAAGAGTTTTTAAAGTCTCAGGCAAACTCCGCAAATGAAGATACTGTAAATGAAGATCTAGCTAAAGACAATGCTTCTTTAGAAGAGACAAAGCTAGCTAATGGAAGTAAAACTGATGCTAATAATTCTGCTGAAAAGCAGGCAACATCAAATACAGTATCAAAAGAAGCTACTTTAACTCAAAGTGAAAAGACAATTTCAAAGGCTGAGACTACACAGTTAAAAGCTCCTGAGAGCAATACTGTAAATAATGAAGCTATCAACACTGATACTGTAGATGAGACTGCAGATGCTGTAGTTGATGAAAAGACAGCTAATGAAAAATTAGCTGATGAGAAGTTAGCTCAAGAAAAGGCTTCTTTAAACAGTACAGATGATGAGATCGAAACTGAAGCTGACGTTGTCGAAGCTAAAGTCAGTGAAAAGCTAGCTACAGACGCAAAAGATGCTGTAAATGAAGATAACGAAAGTTCTGATACAAAAGAGCAAGCTCAATCATCAAATACACAAAACAGCACTGTAAACTTAAGTACAGTTACTGAAAGCGCATCAGATGAGGCTGTTACAGGAAATATCGATTCTGGAAACAACACTGAAGATAACCTCAATAATGTTCTTGTAAATCCGATCGTATCTAATGACAGTGCGATTACTGATGACAGCCCAATCGAGCTTGAATCTACATTTACAATTCCAAAGGACAACGTTGCAACTGATACAAGCAAAGTAATTACACCTGAAGAAAAGGCTTTAGCTCAAAGCGCTCAAGAGCAGGCAAAACTTCAGGACAACGCTTTATCTAATAAGACAGCTACACCTGATAACTCTATTCTTACAGATGAAGATGATATCTTTAAATCAGGTAATGAAACTTTAGAAAACTCAGATGTACAGACTGCGGTTAAAAACAGACCATCTGTATTAGCAGGACTTAGCGCTAAAGAAGGCTCTGATGTTGAGACCTTACCTGATGGAAACTTATCTGCAACAAAGGCAAATCAGAACACTTTGCAAAGTTCTGATGGTGCTTCACAGAATAAGTCTGTTGAAAGCAAGATCTTAGCTTCAACTGTGCCTTCTATGGAATTAGAAGATCAGGTTGTACCTTCTGATGTAAAACAGGATCTAAATTTAGAGAAGAAGCTTACTGACAAAGCTCAAGAAAACTCAGATGAGTCTACTCTTACTATCACCAAGATCCCTGAAAAGACACCAGGTGCTGCTGCCATCACTCAAGGACAAAGTGAACCAATTCCAGAAAAGAGTGTGGTTGACAATGTAGCTGATGTAAAAGAAAAAACAGGCTTTTTCTCAAAAATTGCTTCAATTTTTGGTAAAAAAGCTACAGAAAACGCCAATAAAGCAGAAACTGTAACTAATCCGCTTACTACAGCTCCTAATCTAATGACTTTAATCTCTAAAGGCTCACCTTTAGATAGTCTCATGTACACTCTGAAAGTTCAGGCTAACAATACAGCACTGCCTGATGCTCTAAGAGAAGAAGCTAAGAATTACTTAGACAAGTTAGAAAATCCTATTGATGATTTACCATCTGTTGCTAACTGGCTGAACTTTACCTCAGGACCTATGTCCCCTACTTCACCACAGGCATTAGCTCTACATCAGTGGGCTTTCATGTTACTGTCTATTAGATTTGCTCAATTAGGAAAATCTGTTGATAAGTTCTTAAAGAAAGATGTTGATCTTATGGAAGACAGATTTGATGCTACCTTAGAAGAGATGAAAGAGAGCATTGAAGCTAAAGGTAAAAACAACATTCCATCTTTATTAGATGAGACCTTAGAGCAGATTGTAAGATACCAGAATCCAAGTAAAGACAATTTACCATTGTTATTCCAGTACATTCCTCTACCACCTACTTATGATGGTGGTCGTGAAGGTGGCTTTAACGCAAGACCTGTAATTGAAGAGGATGGTAAAAAGGCATGGCATTTAAACTTTGTCTTTGATATCGAAAAATTAGGTCCTATTGAGATCAAAGCTGAAGCTAAATTACCAGAGCTAAAACTCTCTGTTGTAGCAAGCACATTTAATGGTCTGCAAAAAGTCCAGGAAGCACTGCCTACTCTAAAAGAGAAGTTACAGGATCTTGGAATTACCACACGCAACGCTACAGCTCGTATGGGTAAGGTTCATATTAGAGAAAAGAATGATCGTCCTGTAGTTGAAGTTAGAACTAAAAAAGACGGCTCAACTTTCTCAGTTGATATCTAGGTGAACTTATGCAAAATACCGATGATAAAAACATTGATAAAGATACACAAGAAGTAGCAGCAGCAGATACTACTGTTGTAGATGCTACCGTTGTGGATACTGAAAGTGGCAAGACTTTAGACTCTGAAACAAAGAATGTTGAAGAGACTAAAGATAACTCCATCAATGCTACCGATGAAGATCTGTCATTTAAAGCAAGCTATGAAAAAGCCTCAGCTGCTGTAGCTATTTCTTATAACGAAGAAAAACAGTCTCCATTTGTAAGTGCACTAGGCTATGAATCCAGAGCTCAGGCTATTATTGATATGGCAAAAGAGCTAGGCGTCTATGTTCATAAAGATCCGGTTTTATTAAATGAGCTTAAGGCTTTAAAGGAAGGCGAACAGGTGCCAGAGCAACTGTTCCAAATCATAGCTGAGATTTTAGCTTTCAGTTATCTTTTACAGGGTAAAACTCCTGAAAGCTACACTAGAGCTGACGGTTCAAAGGCTATCAATACTAAGGCTTAAGATTATCTTTTAAAGTGACTCTCAAGCATCTCTTTACTACAAAAGCTGATACCAAGGTATCAGCTTTTCATTTCGGATTGACTAATCCAAATTAACTAATCATTTGAAACATAAGGTACAGGTACTGGCTCAGGATCAGCTACGATAGTGCAGTTCTGATCGACGTACATAACCTTATCAACTCTTACAGGCAGTAAGTTCAGACCTGGCATCATACAAGTATCAGCGACGATATTGCCAGACTTATTGAAGTTTACAAACTTAATGCCTTCAGGCTTCTTTAACTCAAGAGAGTTAACACCACGCTCCTGTAAGAATCTGCCATAAACTCTCATCGCACCTGAAGAGCCGAACAGACCTGTAGATTTATTGTTATCAAAGCCTACCCAAGTTGCAACTACCTGATCTGAGTCAATACCTACAGACCATGTATCACGGCTGTCGTTTGTAGTACCAGTCTTAGTTGCAATGTTTACATTAGGGAACAATCTACCAATTCTGCGACCTGTACCAATCTTTGTAGCTTCGGTCATCACGTACATAGTCAGGTATGAATCACGAGGATCAAGTGTTGGTTTTACCCTAGTACTTGCGCGCTCATATACGACCTTACCGTCTTTAACCACAGTACGTAATGTAGTTAAATCTTTATAGCTACCGTCTGTTGCTAAACTTGTATAAATCTGAGTTACCTCAAAAGGAGTTAACTCAATGGTACCTAACAGCATTGATGGATAGAATGGAATTCTGCTCTTATCAATACCTACGTTCATCAGGGTATCTCTTACGTGGTTTAAACCAACTCTCATACCAATCTTAACCGTAGGAACGTTCATAGAACGGGCCATAGCTACATAGGTAGGAATTCTACCGTGGTATTTCTTATCGTCATTATGAGGCTGCCATAACTTACCGTCTGCAAGTTTTACAGTAATAGGAGCATCATTAACTAAAGTACCGGTATGAATACCATTATGGAAAGCAGTTAGATAAACAAAAGGCTTGATAATAGAACCTACCTGACGTTTACCTTCCATAACACGGTTAAAGCCTGCATACTGTGGAGTTCTACTACCAACCACAGCTGATACTTCAGCTGTACGCCATGAACTTACCACCATCGCAGCTTCCATACCACGAAGACCAGTTTCTTTTTCAATGGCATTTAACTCATTCTGTACAGCATCTTCAGCTGACTGCTGAGCCTGTGGATCAAGACTTGTAAAGATCTTAATACCGTTACCAGATAAGAAATCAGGTCCGAACTTTGAAGAGATCTCTTTCTTTAACACGCCCATGAAGGCCGGTGTCTTGGAGTAGTTCATTGAGCCACGCTTAATTACACCTAAAGGACGGGCTGAATACTGTTCAAACTCTGTATCATTGATGATGCCACGATTTCTTAAAACCGCTAATACAGTATTACGTCTTTCTAGTGCCTGATCTGGGTGTCTCCAAGGATCATAGTAAGAAGGACCTTTAATAATACCTACTAATAAAGCCATCTGATCCTGAGTTAACTCAGAGATTGGCACACCAAAATAGAAGTAAGAAGCCAGACCGAAGCCGTAGATACCTGCAGGACCATTCTGTCCTAAGTAAATTTCGTTCATGTAAGCTTCTAAGATCTGATCTTTGGTGTATCTATGGTTCATGATAAGAGCCATGATGATCTCTTTGAACTTACGGGTATAGCTCTTTTGAGAATTTAAGAAGTAGTTTTTAACTAGCTGCTGAGTAATTGTAGAACCACCTTCTACTACTGAGTGAGCGATTGCATTCTTTACAAAGGCTCTGGCAATAGCAAAGAAGTTAACACCGATATTAGTTCTAAAAGAACGATCCTCAATCTCTAATAAGGTAGTTACCAGAGCTTCTGGTACTTCTGATAACTGAATAAAGATTCTGTCTTCTTTAGGATCAATACGATTGATTCTATCTAAAAGTACAGGATCCATTCTGACGTAACCTAATTCCTCATGAGAATCAGCGTTGATAATTTGAGCTACTCTCTGACCGTTAAAGGTTACTAATAAAGATACCTTGCCTTCAGCTTCATCTGGGAATTCAAAAGGTCTGCGCAAAATAACCATGCGTCCTGTCTTAGGATTAGCTGCGTACTCGCCTGGCTTTTGAGGATTATTTACTTTTCTGTATTTTAAAAGCTTTAACTCATACTCCATCTGCTTTAAAGACAGTTTCTGATCTGGATAAAGCTCAAGTGGTCTTGAGTAAACTACAGCAGGTAAGACCCACTTATCGTCTACACCAAATTTTGATAAAACCACTGAATCAAAGTAAACAAACAGCAGAGCTAAGATTACAACACCAACTACGCCTACCTTTAAGCAAAAATAAATAAACTTCTTTTTAATGCTCTTAGCTTTTTTAGGCTTTTTATCCTTTTTTTTTGGCTTTTCGTTGCCATCTTGAGGATTTTCACGCTCATTTGTAGCGTTTGATTGGTTAAAAGAGTTTTCCTGATATGAGTTATCTGAAAAACCGTTTTGAGAGAAGTTGTTACTTGAGTAATTGTTCTGTGTGTAATTATTCTCAGAATAATTGCTCTGACCAAAAGAAGGCTCAGTAAAGCCATCATCATTATCAATGTTACTTGTAATACCGCGCTCACCAAAAGTAGGTTCTGGTCGATTTGGATCTTCTTTTGTAGGATCAATTCTATCGATACGGTCTTCTGCGTCTACGGCGCTAAAGCCCTTTAAAAAATCGTCACTATTATTGTTATTCATTTCATTCTTTCTTAAAAAATTTACGCTGTATTATAGCAAATGAACTTGATTTGAGCGCTTAAAATAAAGGTATTCTTAGTAGTTACGCATCAAACTGACCATATTTCGACCAATTCTAAGAATTTCACCTTTAGTGCGTATTATAGTCAAATATAATACATAAATT